>SPCO01000105.1 GCA_004525275.1 Thermomicrobiales bacterium
CATCGCCATCGCGGTCGCGGTCGAGGGCCGCGATGATCGGACCTGCCTCGGCGGCGGTGAGATGGCCCTCGGCGACCATCCGCAGGACATCCTCGAGGGCATCCTCAGTCATCGATCGACTCAGCGGTCGGCACGCGACTCGTCTCCGATGTGGGATCGACGGGCGCCATCGCATCCAGCGCTACCATCCTTCGGCCGGCTTCGGCCACATCGATCTCGCCGCGCTCCAATGCTCGAAGGATGGCCACCCGGGCATCGTCGTCATCGGCCTCGATGGCTGCGCCGGGCCCCGGGCGTGGTTGCTCCGAGCGCGGCGATCCTGTCACCGGCCGTGGCTCTTCGACCGCCAGATCACCCGACATCGAGCGGAACGTGAGCAGCGGACCGCCTCGCCCGATGACCATCGAACGATGACCGCGTCCACCCTCTATTCGACTATCTGTCTTCGAGCGGAGATCACCCGACAGTGTCGTCATTTCGACCCTGAGGTCCCCTGCCGCCGCGAGCCTGCCGTCGCCGGTGACGGTTTCGATGGCGAATGGGCCCGCGCCCCGGAATCCGCCGGCCACGCTGATATCACCGTTGGTCGTCACCGCCGAAAGCGCCTCGATCGTCGCGGCTCGCAGCTCGATATCGCCCGACACGGTGCGAAGGGCGACGTCCACCGTGCCCGTTGCGACGATGTTGACGTCGCCGGACACGGCTTCGATAGCGACTCGGCCGCTCACCCCTCGGAGGACCGTGTCCCCGGACGTCGTCTGGTATCGCTGATCGCCGCGCAGGCCATCGGCCTCGACTTCTCCGCTGACCGTCTCGATGACGACCGTGGCACGATGTGGCAGGTCGATGTCGAGCGACGCTCTCCCCCGCCGCCGGCCGATGCGGTCACGATCGTTGATCGGGGTGAGCGCGAGGCTGCCTTCTCCGAGCTCGATCCCAAAGCGTTCGGCGAGGTCCTGGCCGCTCGTCTCACGGACGCGGACCGCGTCGCCGTCGATGGCGTGAAGCCGGATCTCGCCATCCCTCAGGCGGATCGACATGATCCCATCGGACCCGATCGTGTGTTCCAGCGTTGCGCGACTGCTGTTCGTCATCGATCGATCTTCCCGAGCGCCCGGATCGCCGCAGCCGCATCGTCGGCGCTCAGCTCGTGACTTGCGACGGCCGCCAGGATCTCCTCCCGGGTCCGGGCGCCCGCTGATCCCTCTCGGGTCGTCGCTTCCTCGGCGTCATCGGCATCGGCACGCGGGCCGAAGCCGAGGGCCCGAACGAGTGCCTCCACCCGGCTGCGGACCGTCGGATAGCTGATCCCAAGGTCTCGCTCCATCTCGCGCAGGTTGCCGCGCGACCGCAGGAAACTCTCGAGGAGGGTCAATTGTTCTCGTGATAGGCGCCCGAACCGGCCGACGCTGAAGTCACCCTCGAGGGACGTACCGCAACTCCGGCAATGCAGACGGGTCACGGCCAGCTCCTTGGAGCAGACCGGGCACGTGGAGATCACGTCGTGGGGCATGGTCTCGAGCCCTATCGCTGGCCGGCCGTCGCGCGAATCGGCTGCACGATGGAGCCGATTCGCGTCCGGGTCATGGTGCTCGCAGGGGCGACCCGCCGATCGAAGCCGGACTTGAGCAGATGCTGGGTTCGCAGGGTTTCGACGATCCGGCGTTCGCGCTCAGCGATAAGAACATCGACGCGACTGAATTCGAACATGATGCACATCCATGGCTACGTGTTGTGGCTCTGTGAATGTCGTTATAGCAATATGACTATCACTTTGTCAATACCAAACGCAATATTAGGACGTTTCCACGTTCAAAGGGCGCTGAGCGGCACTCCAGGCAGCGTTCGTGGTCGCCCGCGGACGGCCGCTCAGGCGGGCGGACAGCGCCAAACCCCGGCCGGGAGACCGTCCCGAACCGGGGGTTGCTGCGTGGCGAGGGAGCCCGGTCGCAAAGCAGACCGGGGTCGATCAGGTCAGGAGCCGCGGAACTCCGCTGCCCCGAGGTCGAGCTCGCCGATCACCGATCGGTAGTAGCGATGGGCCGCGTAGGGTGCCAACCAGGCCGTCCGCCCGCGCGTCTCCCGTGAGGCGAACTTGAAATCGTACTTGCCGACCCACGATGGCGAACTCCGGAAGATCTCGCCGATCGTCTTGCCCGTCGTGAACAGCCCGCTGAGGATGTACGACGCGTCGGTGATGCCGTCCGCGAACACCGCCGCGGCACCCGCCCGCAGGAACCCGGCGCCGTAATTGTCGACCCGCTTCTTGGCGGTGTCCTTGGTCGGGTTTCCCGCGCCCCATTCATTGTTGCCCGACGCATAGCACAGGCGGTTGAGGATGACCACGGCATCGGGCGCCAGCTGGATCTCGGTCTTGATGTAGTACTCGCCCCAGTACTTCGTGTTGCGGTTGCCATGGCCGACGGACCTGTTCAGGCCCATCCCATCCTTCGTGTACTTCGAGAAGCCGCCATATGGGCTCGGCGAGCCGTTGCCGTGACCCAGGTAGATGAGCACGTTTGCCCCCTGGGCGGCCGCCTTCACCCGTTTCCATGAAGCATTCGGGCTGTAGACCTCGGTCACGCTCGCCCCGTAGGAACGCGCCTGATCCGCATAGCGCCTGGCGCTCTTCTTGTAGTTCTTGGTGCTCGAGCCGACGGGTCCGACCACAACGACGACCTTCATCCCTGCCGCCGACGCAGGGGTCGGGTTGGCCGCGCCGATGGCGCCGATGAATGCCACAGCCATCGCGGCGACCAGCAGTCGGGCTATCAGAGAGGAGGACGCCCGTTGGGCGCCGATCTGTGCAACTGTCAAAACTCATGCCTCCTGTCCGCCGGAACGTCGCGCGGTGGCGTGCGACGACGGTATTTGACGCCGCGGGCGGCAGAACGAATGACCCGACCCGAGAGAGGGGAACCGACAGGATCGATTCAGGCGAGCGTCGGGTTTGGGGCCCGACGTGGGACAGGGTTTCTGCCGTGGGGGCGGCGATCTTCTGTTGCGCCTGTGGGCTGGATGGCCTGGAAGTGGGGGCAGTAAGGTAGCCGGAAACGAATCGCGTCATCCCATACGTTGGTCAGCAGTGATCCGGGCCAAAAGTGCGCTGCTCAGGCGCACCAGGTCTGATCGAGCGCATTTCCGCTATGCTCCGGGCGGTTCGTCGCCGCCCGCGTCTATCGACGCACGGAACGGATCGCCGTCGCGCTCCTGATCGGTGCCTGCGGCGGGACCACACAGGAGCCTTCTTTGACCTTCGACTCTCTCGGCCTGTCGGCCGACCTCGTGCGCATGGTCGCCGAGGAGGGGTACGAGACCCCGACCCCCGTCCAGGCCGCAGCCATCCCGCTGGTCCTGGAGGGCCGCGATATCCTCGCCGCGGCGCAAACCGGCACGGGCAAGACGGCCGCTTTCGTGCTGCCGATCCTCGATCGCCTGCGGGCACACGCGAACACGAGCTTCTCGCCCGCTCGTCATCCGGTTCGAGTTCTGATCCTGGTCCCGACCCGCGAGCTCGCGATGCAGGTCGACATGAGCGTCCAGACGTATGGACGGACGGTCCCGCTTCGATCGACCGTCGTCTACGGCGGGATCCCGCTGGATCCGCAGATCAAGGCACTCAGGAATGGCGTCGAGATCCTCGTTGCGACGCCGGGCCGACTGCTCGATCTGGTCGGTCAGAAAGTGGCCAACCTCGGTCAGGTCGAGATCCTCGTCCTCGACGAGGCGGACCGGATGCTGGATATGGGCTTCCTCCCGGACATCCAGCGGATCATCGCATTGCTCCCGTCGAAACGACAGAACCTGATGTTTTCCGCGACGTTCTCGGACGACATCCGGCGCCTCTCGGGAGGGATCCTTCGGGATCCCTCGACGGTCGAAGTCGCGCCCCGGAACACGGCCGCCGAGGCTGTCCGCCAGTGGGTCTACCCGGTCGATCGCGATCGCAAGGAGGCGCTCCTGGCCCACCTGATCCGGAAGGACGACCTGCGCCAGGTCCTGGTATTCACGCGAACGAAGCTGGCCGCGAGTCGGCTGGCCACACGCCTCGATCGCGAGGGTCTCGACGCCGTGGCGATCCACTCGGATCGCTCACAGCCGGAACGGACCCGGTCGCTGGCAGGCTTCAAGTCGGGGGAGATCCGGGTCCTGGTCGCGACCGATGTCGCTGCCCGCGGGTTGGATATCGAGGATCTGCCGGTCGTCGTGAACTTCGAGCTGCCCTGGAACCCGCAGGACTACATCCACCGGATCGGACGAACCGGCCGAGCGGGCGCGACCGGAGAGGCGATCTCGCTGGTCTGTATCGACGAGACCGATCTGCTTCGGGGCGTGCAGCGAATGCTCAAACACGCGATCCCATGGACGGTCGAGGACGGGTTCATCCCCGACCGGAGCGCGGAGCCCCGTCCCCTTGGCGCGCGGGCTGGTCATGCGCGGACGAGCCCGGAGCATCACGCTCATCGCAAACCGGTTCGCCGCCGCGCCGGCGCCGGAAGTCCCGGGGGCTGACGGGTCAGACGGGCTCGGGGTTCGGGTCGATCGCTTCGATGATGGCGCCCGGGAAGAAGAACCCCAGGATCAGGTCAGCCTGGATCCGCTCCACCGTGTAGCGATTGACCAGCGTGTGCGGACCGACCGCGACCCCTGGGTCCGGTCCGCCGGTCACGGAGATGCTGACGTCTCGAAGTTGCAGGAATTCGCCCGACGGCCGGGTCAGCGCTCGCCCTGGGTCGAAGCCGGGAAGTGTTGGCAGATCGCCCTCGACCGTGTACGGACCAGATTCGAGCCGGACATGGTGCCAGGCGGCATGAACGAATAGCCCCGGGTCATCGTCACCGACAGCGACCAGGACGTCGTCACTCTGGATCGAGATCGACTGAACGTCTTCCCGCATCGAGGTCCCAAGACCCTGCCAGGCCACCCCGTCGAGCGCGAGCGTTCCGGTTTCGAGCACGTCGCGCAATGCCCCATCGCGCGGCAATATCCCACTGGCTATCCCGTCGCTCGTATAGACCTCGACTCGAATCGACATCAGCGCTCCCGCCTTGATGTGCATCGATTGTCGTGGTGATCAGGCGATCCGTGAAGAACCCGTCGGTACCGCCCATGGGCGGCGGAGGTACGGACAGGTTCTGGCTACGTGCCCTCACGCAACCGTGAGGAGGCGGCGTCAGCGATCCAGCGGGGTGGCCGAATCAGGTCGAGGCAGGGCGACCTTGAGTAGCTCCCTGAGCACGACGTTCGGGTCGCTCCGACTCTGGTTGGTCAGGACCGAGATGCCGATCTGTTGCCGCTGCAGCCAGCGGACGGCTGCGCGCGCGCCCAGGAACCGCCCCGAGTGGCCGAGCGTCGGGTGGCCGACCACATCGACGGCCTGAACGCCCAGTCCGTAGGCCACGCCGGGCAGGTATCGGGCCGTCCGCAACAGGTCGGCCACCATCTCGTCACGCGATGCCTGCGACAGGGCGTCGCCACCGTAGAGCGCCTGTGCCCACCGAGCGAGGTCAGTGCCGGTCGTCGCGATCGAGCCGGCGGCTCCTGAGGCGGTGACGACCGAGGTGAATGGCACGACCGAGGATCCGTCCGAGAGATCGATCGCGGGCAACGTCGGGGCCGTTCCCAGGAATCGATAGCCCTTCGCGACCGGCCCGCGGGGAACCTCCACCGACTGGTAGTAGGTGTGATCGAGGCCGAGCGGCTCGAAGAACCGCTCGCGCAGCTGATCCGCGACCGGCGCGCCGCCGACGACTTCTGCGAGCATCCCGAGGATCAGGTAGTTCGTGTTCGAGTAGTGCCACGAACG
>SPCO01000116.1 GCA_004525275.1 Thermomicrobiales bacterium
CGCGCAGGATCCTGCGCGACATCGATCTTGCCGAGGACGCGACGCAGCAGGCGCTGCTCGCCATCTGGCAGGACCTTCCGCAGCTCCGCGATCCGGCCCGCTTCGAGGCCTGGTCGTATCGGCTCCTCGTGCGCGCCTGCTATGCCGAGGGCCGGAAAGAACGACGTTGGGCACCCAACCTCCGGCTCCTGCCGGCGGACGACCCGATAGCGGATGACGGCCTGAGCTCGGTCGTCGATCGCGATCAACTTGAGCGCGGCTTCCGCCGTCTCTCTGTCGACCACCGAACGGTGGTGGTCCTGCACCACTACCTCGACCTGCCGCTCGACCGGGTCGCCGAGATCATCGGCATCCCGGTCGGGACGGCTCACTCTCGACTTCATCATGCGATGCGCGCAATGCGGGCGGCACTCGATGCCGACTCGCGGATGCGGGCCCGGGAGGTGATCTGATGGATACCGAACGGGACGTCACGCGCATCGTTCGGTCGTGGCTACGCACAGACGAACACGAATCCGCAGGCCGCGTCCTGGACGACGTGCTCGGCCGGCTGGACACGACCCCACAGCGCCGCTCCCGGTGGCCGGCGCGGAGGATCACGGACATGAATACCTACGCCAAGCTCGCGATCGCGGCCGCCGCCGTGCTGGTCGTGGCGGTCGTCGGCTTCAACCTGCTGCCAGCCAGCGGCGGGGTCGGGGGCGCTCCTGCCGCCACGCCCTTGCCGACCCTCGCGCCGACGCCGACCCCCGCGCCGACGCCGACCCCCGCGCCGACGGCGACTCCGGCGCCCACGCCTGTCGCCTTCGCCTTTCCGCCCGATGGGCCGCTCGCGATCGGCCGGCACGACTTCACGATCAACAGCGTTCCGTTCTCGCTCGAGTTGAAGGCCGACGACTGGCTCAGCAATGGCAGCTTCGGGATCGACAAGGGTGTCCCCGGGCAATTGACTGGGGATGGCGCGGGTTTCATCTTCTGGGCGGATCCCCCGACGGGCGTCTTCAGCGATCCATGCGCCAATACCGTGAGCCCGCCGGCTGGTTCGCTGGCTGACCTCGCGGCGGACGTGGCCTCCATCCCTGGTACCGACATCGTCGAACCGCCTACGGACGTGATCGTGGGCGGGTATCCCGCCAAGCACATCGTGATCACCATACGCGAGGACATCGGCTGCCCCGCGAATACGTTCTATCTCTGGTACGGCACCGAACCGGGCAATGCGCGCTATGCCTCCGAGGTGGGCTCGACGATCCGGGTCTGGGCGATCGACGTCGATGGGAAGATCGTGTGGATCGACGGCGAGACCTACAACGGTGCGGGTCCCAAGCCAGGCAGGGAGATCCAGCAAGTCATCGACTCGATCCAGTTCGAGTAGTCGGATTCTGGAGCGGCGGAGGCAGCCCGAACGGATGCCGCCGCCGCTCTCTTTGAAGCGCCCGGATCTGACAGGAGCGCTCGAATGGATCGATCAGTCTCACGCCGGCAGTTCCTCCGCGGGATCTCGGTCGTTGCCGCTGGTGCGGTGCTCGACGCCTGCACTCCGGCGTTGGCCACCTTCGGGCCCAAGGCGAGCGTGGCGTCCCAGGCAAGCGTCGTGCCCCGACCGACGTCAAGCCCGAAGAAAGAAGGCCTCGTCCTGCGCAATGCCACGGTGCTGACGATGGACCCGACGCACCCCGGGGCCGACGCTGTAGCGATCTCGGGTGACACGATCACGGCCGTCGGCTCAGAGGCGGAAGTCCGCGCGGCCGCGCCGAACGCCACGATCGTGGACGTCGGCGGGCGGGTCCTGCTACCGGGGTTCAACGACGCCCACTGCCACCGCATCGGCGACCGACGCGAGGCCGGCTACGACTCGGCCGAGACCGCGATCGAGGCCGCTCTCGCGGGTGGCTGGACCAGCATCACCGAGATGTTCGTCAACCAGGAGCGCCTCGACGAGCTGCGTGCGCTCGACGAGGCCGGACGGCTGCGCCTGCGGGTCAACTGCTATCTGCCGGTCAACTACCTGGAGCAGAAGTTCGGAGTCTGGTTCGGCGACTACCGGCCTCACCAGGTGATCAGCCCGCGCGTGCGGATCGGCGGGGTCAAGATGTTCGCCGACCCTGCATGGACGACCGAGATGTACATGACCTCGCCCCACATGGATCGACCCGACTATCGCGGCGAGGTGTTCTGGAAGCCCGACGAGCTGACCGAGCTGGTCCGTTCGCTCCATGACGACGGCTGGCAACTTGCCACACACACGGCCGGGGACGCCGCGCACGACCTCGTTCTCGACGCCTACGAGGCGGCACTGGCGGGGGCCGACAACGCCGGTCACCGCCACCGCATCGAGCACGTCATGGCAGTTCGCGACGACCAGGTGCTGCGGATGCGCGATCTGGCGATCTTGGCCTCATTCCAGCTGACTTGGTTCGGCACAGATCCAAACTCACGCGTGGAAACGACGATCGATCCGGAACGCATGCCCTGGATCGGGCGATGGCGCGACCTGCTGGAAGCCGGTGTACCGGCCGTCGCCAGCACGGATCATCCGTATGACGACCTCGAGGCAAATCGAGTGCCGTCGGGCGGCGCGATGCAGACGATGGCGGTCGCGGTGACGCGCATCCTGGACCCCGGTATCGAGCCGGCGGCGTGGCAAGCCGATCAGCGGCTCTCGGTCGAGCAGGTACTCCCGCTCACCACTCGCGCGGGTGCCTACGCGACGTTCGAGGAGGATCGCAAGGGGACCGTGGAGCCCGGCAAACTTGCTGACCTGGTCGTCCTCGATGGCGACCCTCGCAGCGTGGCCGCCGACCACCTTGGAGACGTGCGCGTCCTGATGACCATGGTCGGCGGACACGTGGAATACTGTGCTCCTGGCTTCGACGCCCTCTGCCCGGTAGTGGCCTGACGGAGCGGACGCTGGTGGATGCCGATCAAGCGTTTGAAGGACGGCTCCGTGACAACCGGGCCAAGGCCGTCACGGTGGCTATCCTCCTGTTCATTGTCGGAAGTGTCGGTATCGCCCTGCTGCCCTCTGGCGATCCCGTCGAGAAGCGCAGTGTCAGCGTTTCGCCGTCGCCGACGTCTTCCCCGATCCCTTCGCCTTCCACGCCGCCGCTACGCGTGGCTTCGAACGCCCCGACCGCGCTCCCCTTGAGCGGCGAGATCGATCCGGGCAGATACTTCGTCGCCTGGCCGGATCGGCCGATCCGGGAAGCGAACACGGGCGAGGTCGTGCCCGGCATCTACCTCACGCTGCCCGCCGGCTGGAGGTTGACCGAAGAGGGGTCGATCCCGCCCCGACCGACCGTCACCAAGGACTTCCTGAGACTGAGTCTGTTCCAGGACGTGACCCATGTCGTGGCCGATGTCTGCGCAAGGAATGCGGACCTCGAGTTCGTGGCGGTGGGCTCGACGGCCCGCGACCTTCGGGTCGCCCTGCGCAACCAGGTCGGGATCGACCGATCCGGTCCTGCCGATGTCCTTGTGGGCTACTATCCGGCCTCGAAGTACGTGCTGCGCCACCCCCGTGAATGCCCCGGGCCGGAGGGAGATCAGATATGGGCGGGTGGCCCGCCCGATAGCGGATTCTCGATCCTTACCGGCGGCGTCGGGACGATCTACGTCGCCGATGTCAACGCGCATCGCCTGGTAGTCACCAGCGATTACCGGTTCGCGACGGAGGCGGCGCTCACGGAGCTCGACGCGATCATCGCGTCGATCGATATCGCGCCGCCGCCGTTCGAGCAGGATCAGGGCCTCCGCTACTCGATGACCGTCGATGGGATCCCGCTTTCGCTCAGCGTGCCGACAGGCGGCTGGGAGCGGGTCGGCGGTACCTCCATCAACAAGTCCGTTCGCGGCCCACAGGGTGCGGAAGGGATGATCTATTGGACGACGTTCCCCGACGCTGTCGACACCTACACCTGCGCTCGACAGCTGAAACCGTCGATCGGTCCATCGACCGCCGATCTTGCGGCCGCGGTCGCGAATGCGCCCGGGACCCAGCTCATCGCCGGCCCCGCGGACGTGAGGCTCGACGGGCGCGCCACGAAGTACATCGTGCTCGCGGTTCGCGAGGACCGAGGCTGCGACCCGGGGTTCTTCTTCACGTGGCGGGACAGGCAGGGGGGTGCCATGTGGTCGGCTACAGAGCCGGGCGACACGATCCGGGTCTGGATCGTCGATCTGGACGGGACGCGCCTCTTCATCGCCGGTGGGACGAAACCGGACGCCGGTCCCGAGCTCGAGCAGGAGATCGAGCAGATCGTCAGATCGATCTGGTTCGCGTAGCCGTTCAGCCCAGGCGGCCGGCCGAGGGGCGGCGCCGATCAGGGCCGCTCTGCGAGCTCCGCACGCACCGCGGGTGCGACCACTGTCCCGAGGAGTTCGATCGCACGCATCACCTTGGCATGCGGCAATGAGCCCATGATGAACTGCATCAGGAATCGCTGGTGTCCGAAGATCCCATGCTGATAGAGGATCTTCTCGATCACCTGCTCGGGGCTGCCGATCAGGTTCGCGCCGTGGAGGGTGGTGCTCTGGTCGTAGGCCTCTCTGGTGATGGGCGACCAGCCACGTTCGCGACCGATCCGATCGGACAGGGCCTTGGTGGCCGGCCAGGCATCGTCGGCGGCCGTCTGCGGGTCGTCGGCCACGAAACCGTGTGAGTTGATGCTCATCGGCAGACGACCGTGACCGGCCTGTTCACCGGCCCGACGATGGAGCTCGGCGATGGGCGCGAAACGGGCCGGTTCACCGCCGATGATCGCCAGGGCCATCGGCAGGCCAAGCAGACCCGTCCTGGCCGCGGACTCGGGGGTTCCCCCGACGGCGACCCAGACAGGCAGGGGATCCTGGATGGGTCGTGGATAGACGCCCTGATCATCGATGGCGGCGCGATGCCGGCCAGACCAGGTGATTCGCTCCGACGCACGCAGCGCGAGGAGCAGCTCCAGCTTTTCCGCAAACAGGCTGTCGTAGTCGTGGAGGTCGTAGCCGAACAGCGGGAAGGACTCGATGAACGAGCCCCGGCCGGCCATGATCTCGGCTCGCCCACCGGACAGCAGGTCCAGGGTCGCGAACTCCTGGAAGATGCGAACCGGATCGTCCGAGCTGATCACGTTGACCGAGCTGGACAGCCGGATCCGAGACGTGCGCTCGGCGATCGCCGCCAGGACGACGGCCGGGGCCGAGATGGCGAAGTCGGGCCTGTGGTGCTCTCCGACGGCGAAGACGTCGAGACCGACCTCATCCGCCAGCCGCGCTTCGTCCACGACGTTTCGCAATCGGTCGGCGGGCGAGATCAGGCGTCCGGAGGCGTCCGGCATCAACTCGGCGAAGGTGTACAGGCCAAGCTCGAAGGCGGACATGCCCCATCCTATGACGGGAACGCGAAGGATGTTCGGACCGATGTCGAAATGGCCGCGGCTCATTCGACGTGTTGGTAGAGGGCGCGCCACCAGGTCGCCCGCGACCCGCCAAACAAGGAGTCACCCATGCAAGTCCTCATCCTGGCCAAGTCGGGACCCGAGTCGGAAGCGTCTTCGGCATCGGAGTC
>SPCO01000170.1 GCA_004525275.1 Thermomicrobiales bacterium
ACGACGCTCGCGACCATCGGTTTCGGTGATTTCACGGCGGCCACGAACCTGGGCCGGATGATGGCCGTGTCAGAGGGCCTGGTCGGGCAGCTCTATCTCGTCTCAGCCGTGGCTTTGCTGGTCGGGAACGTCGGTCGGGCGATGCGCCAGCTCGCTCCGGCGATCCCTGAAGTCGAGGAGTCGGTCTCCGATCATCCCGTCACTCGGCCAGAACGATGATCGAGTTTCGACCCGCGCGTCCCGCGCGTCACGCTCGAGTGACGTGGTCCGTCCGATAGGAAACAGCGTCGGCTCCTCCGCGTCGAAGCCCCCGGTTCCTCCCCCGGGGGCTTCCACGTGTCTGCAGCAGCGGCGATCAGGCGGCGAGCGTCAGGCGGAGATCGACCCCGCAGCGAGTCGACGCAGGACCGTCGGCAGGATGCCGCCGCCGAGGTAATAGGCGACGTCGATCGGACCATCGAGTCGGGAGATGGCCTCGAACCGCTGCTCCGTCCCGTCACCGCCGGCAGCCGGGTCACGGAAGGCGCGGACGACCACCGACTGGCGGGGGCTCGGGCGCTCGCCGAGTCCATCCACGGTCAGCACTTCGCGGCCGGTCAGACCCAATGCGGCGGCGCTGTCACCGGGCTTGAACTGCACCGGCAGGATCCCCATCCCGACGAGATTGGAGCGATGGATCCGTTCGAAGCTCTCGGCCAGGACCATCCGCACCCCGAGCAGGGCAGGACCCTTGGCCGCCCAATCGCGCGAGGAGCCGGAGCCGTACTCTCGTCCAGCGATCACGGCCAATGGCACGCCCTCGTCCGCATAGCGCATGGCCACGTCATAGATGAAGCCCTCGTCTCCGTCTGGCAGATGGATCGTGTACGGACCCTCCTTGCCTTCGGCCAGGTGGTTTCGCAGGCGGATGTTGCCGAAGGTGCCCCGCATCATCACCTCGTGGTGTCCACGCCGGGCACCATACGAGTTGAAGTCTAGGGGTCCCACGCCATGCGCCTGGAGCCACGCTCCGGCCGGCGACCAGGACGCGATCGAGCCGGCCGGCGAGATGTGGTCTGTCGTCACGGAGTCGCCGAATACGGCCAGCACGCGCATCCTGGCAAGGGCCGGGACGCGGTTCGGTTCCGCAGCCAGCCCGTCGAAGAATGGCGGCTTCGCAACGTAGGTCGAGTCGTCCGCCCAGTCGTATCGGTCGCCCGATGGGATGGGCAGGGCGCGCCAGCGATCATCACCGTCGAAGACCGTGGCGTACGTGCGACGGAAGAGTTCCGGGTCGATCGCCGAGCCGATGACCGACCGGATCTCGTCCGGGTCCGGCCAGATATCGATCAGGAAGACGGGCCGGCCGTCGGTGCCCGCGCCCAGGGGCTCGCGGGTCAAGTCGATGTCTACCCGGCCGGCCAGGGCGAAGGCGACGACCAGGGGTGGAGAAGCCAGGTAGCTGGCCCGAGCGAGCGGGTGGATCCGGCCTTCGAAATTGCGGTTCCCGGACAGGACAGCAGCGACCACCAGCGAGTTCGCCTCGATCGCAGCCGAAACCGTCTCGTCCAGGGGCCCGGAGTTGCCGATGCAGGTCGTGCAGCCGTACCCGACCAACGCGAACCCGAGGGTCTCGAGTGGGTCCATCAGGCCGGCCGCCTCAAGGTAACCCGTGACTGCTCGAGATCCTGGAGCCAGGGACGTCTTGACGGTCGGGCCCACGGTCAGGCCCCGCTCGACCGCGTTCCGGGCGAGCAGTCCGGCACCGACCATGACCGTCGGGTTCGAGGTGTTCGTACACGAGGTGATCGCGGCGATCGCGACCGAGCCGTGCCGAATGGTCGCGGCCGATCCATTGATCTCGATGGCCGCAGCCCCGTTGTGGGTCGCGCCCGTCGTGCCACCTTCGTCGGTCAGACGACCCAGATCCTCCTTGGCGGCGGCGGTCGGGGCGCTCCTGGGAAACGCCGCGTGGAAGTTCTCCGGCAGCCCGGACAGGACGACCCGGTCCTGGGGTCGGCGCGGTCCGGCAACGGACGGTTCGACGCTTGCCAGATCGAGTTCGAGCAACTCGTCGAAGGTCGGACCGTCACCGGGTTCGCGCCACAGCCCCTGGGATTTGGCATAGCGCTCGACCAGGGCCACCCGCTCGTCGGATCGGCCGGTGAGGCGCAGGTAGCCGAGCGTCTCATGGTCGATCGGGAACAGCGTGGCGGTCGCCCCGAACTCGGGGCTCATGTTGCTGATCGTCGTCCGATCGGCGAGGGCCAGGGTCGCCAGGCCGTCACCCGCGAATTCGACGAACGACCCGACCACGCCGTGCGTGCGCAGCATCTCGGTGACGACAAGGACGAGGTCAGTGGCGGTCGATCCGCGCGGCAGGGCTCCGTGGAGTCGGACGCCCACGATGTGGGGCATCGGCAGGTACAGCGGCTGGCCCAGGAGGACGGCCTCCGCCTCGATCCCGCCGACGCCATACCCGAGGACGCCCAGTCCATTGACCATGGTCGTATGCGAATCGGTCCCGACGACGGTGTCCGGAAAAGCGATCCTGCCGCCATCCCCGTCGTCCCGGTCGTCGATGACCGTGGCCAGGAACTCGAGATTGACCTGGTGGACGATCCCAGTCCCGGGTGGAACGACCCGCAGATCGCGGAACGCAGTCTGGGCCCAGCGCAGGAGCTGATATCGCTCACCGTTACGTTCGTATTCGCGCTCGACGTTGTACGCGAATGCGCCGGGTGTGCCGAATTGATCGATCTGGACCGAGTGATCGATGATGAGGTCGGCCGGCACAAGCGGATTGACGAGCGCCGGGTCCCCACCCAGATCGGCCATCGCATCGCGCATGACCGCCAGGTCAACGACGGCCGGGACCCCAGTGAAATCCTGGAGCAGGACCCGTGCGGGCATGAACGGGATCTCCGCCTCGTTCACCGTCCCAGGGCGCCAGGCGAGGAGGGTCTCGACGTCCTCGGGCCGGACATCCCCACGCCCGGCGTGTCGAAGCAGGTTCTCGATCAGGATCTTGACGGTCACCGGCAGTGTCGCAAGGTCGAGTCCGATGTTGGTCGCCTCGAGCCGATAGATATCCGGTAGACCCGGGCCGAGGGCCGCTCGGGCGCCAAAGGGATCGATCCGTGTCAACGCGTCCGACCTCGCTGGATGGGTACACTCGATGGGTGCAAGCGTACCGCGCTCATCCGTTCGTCGCGTTGGGCGACCGATGAGGCCCTGGGGCGATCTGCCCGGCGACGACCCAGAGCGCGACCGGGCTGAGATCCAACGCGAGATCGAGGCGGCCGGGATCGACCTTGATCCGATGCACGAAGCGGACCACAGCCATCCGCACGTCCACTCCGCGCCGGGTCAGCCCCCGATCATCGGCATCGTCGGGGCGGGTGCGGTCGGGACGGCCCTGGGTGTCGCACTGTCAAGGGCTGGCTGGCCGATCCATGCGCTGGCCAGCCGCGATGTCGGCCGTCGCGAGCGGTTCCGCTCGCTGGTGGAGGTCAGCCGCGTCTTTGTTGATCCGGAACCCATCCTGGACGAGGTCGAGTTGATCATCCTGGCCGTCCCGGACGACGCGATCGCCTCCCTGGCCGGCTCGCTCCGGATGTATGCCGGTCAGGCCATGATCCATACAAGCGGTGCCCTCGGGGCCGACGTCCTCGCACCGGCGATGGCCGCAGGCACCCAGATCGGCGCCTTTCACCCGCTTGTCGCCGTCGCAGATACGGAGCGGGCGGTGGCGGCATTCCGCGGTGCCACGGTCGCTATCGAAGGCGACGATCAGCTCGCTGCGATGCTCGGGGAGATGGCGGCGGCGATCGGAGCGACCGCGGTCCGTCTGGCGCCGGGCTCGAAGGCTGCGTACCATGCTGCGGCCGTACTCGCCGCCGGGGGTTTCATCGCGCTGCTGGATGCGATCGCGGAACTCGGCCGGGTGGCCGGTCTCGACGAAGCTGGGTCCTTGGCGATCTACGGGCCACTGATCGAGGGCACGCTCGGAAACGCGCGGGCCCTGGGGATCCGGGATGCCCTCACGGGACCGATCACCCGAGGGGACGTCGGGACGCTGAACGCCCACCTCGAGACGCTCGGAGCGCAAGCTCCCGACGTGCTGGACCTGTACGTTGCCGCAGCTCGGCGCGAAGTCGATCTGGCCGAGGCCCGTGGCGCCCTGGCACCATCGGTCGCGCGATCAATGCGTTCGTCGCTCGGTTCGGTGTTGCAACGTCACCCTGAACCGCTACCATAGGCCCGACATGGACCACAGCATCGCGGCCAGGTACGCGGCCCGCCCGGCGGCCAGATTCGTCCG
>SPCO01000190.1 GCA_004525275.1 Thermomicrobiales bacterium
ACGGTCGAGATCGCCAGACAGCTCGGACTGCACGTGATCATCCACAGCCAGAACCGCGGCTACGGCGGGAACCAGAAAACGTGCTACGACGCGGCCCTGGAGGCCGGGGCCGAGATCGTCGTCATGCTCCACCCGGACTATCAGTACGACGCGACCCGGATCCCGGCGCTGATCGCCCCGATCGCGGACGGCACGCATGATCTCGTCCTTGGGAGTCGCTTCCTCGGGGATCCATTGGCCGGCGGCATGCCTCGTTGGAAGTACGTCAGTAACCGCTTCCTCACGATCGTCGAGAACGCAGCCTTCGGATTGCACCTGTCCGAGTACCACACCGGGCTGCGGGCATACAGCCGAGGGCTGCTTGAGACCGTCCCGTACGATCGCAATAGTGACGATTTCGTGTTCGATCAGGAGCTGATCGCCCAGGTTGTGGCCGCCGGGATGCGCCGACGGATCGGCGAGGTCGCGGTCCCGACCCGCTACTTCGAGGAGGCGTCCTCGGTCGGGTTCCGGCGCAGCGTCGTCTATGGACTGTCGACCCTGCGGGTGGTCGCTCGCTACCTGCTCCACCGCCTTCGGGTCAGGCGCTCCCCGAAACTCGCCGCCCGGCGCCGGCGGGACTGACCGCCCCGATGCGGATCGGACGCAACGCCCTGCTGCGCGGAGGCCTCGGGATCGCGATCAGCGTCTTTGCGCTGTGGATCCTGGTCGGATCAGTCGATATCGATGCCGCGCTGGGCGTGCTGCGCACCGCGTCACCAGCGTGGATCGCGGTCATGCTCGTGACGGCCACCATCGATGTGGGCGCCCGGGGCGCCCGATGGCGAGCTCTGCTCGCGCCGATCGCGCGGTTGCCGTATCGACGAGTCCTTGGCTACACCTACATCGGCTACCTCGCCAACAACGTGTTGCCGGCGCGCCTCGGCGAGCTCTACCGCAGCCACGCGCTCGGCGATCGTGAGGGGATCAGCCGAACGACCGTCCTGGGCACCGTCGTCGTGGAGCGGGTCGTCGACACGATCATGGTCGTCGCGATCGCCGCGGCCGCGGTCCTGATCCTGAGCATCCGCGGTGTCATGACCAGCGCGGTCCTGCTCGGACTGGCGTTCGTGACCTTGCTCATGATCGCATTGGGCCTGGGGATCGCCGCCCACCGGCTGCCCGGCGCCGACCGCGTGGCGCAGATCATCGCCCGCCGGCCTCGTCTTCTCGAGTTGGGTCGGCGACTCCGCGAGGGGTTGGCGGTGGCCGGCCGGCCGGGGACGGTCGCCGTGGCGCTGGTCTTCAGCGCGGTGGCCTGGACGGCCTCGACGATGACGTTCCTGATCGGTGGCCAGGCGGTCGGCGTCGAGCTGACGGTCGCCCAGGCTGCCCTGCTGACGAGCGGCGTCGCGCTCGTGACGATCGTGCCGTCCGGGCCAGGCTACGTCGGGACGTTCGAGTTGACGGTCGTCAGCATCGCGGCGGGTTTCGGGATCCCCCGGGACGCGGCCTTCGCGATGGGCCTGCTCGTCCACCTCGTGATCCTGGTGACCACGTCGATCGGCGGAGCCGTCGCGCTGGTGGCGGTCCGGCGCCGCCGGCCGGTCCCCGCGGTGCCCCCGGTCGCGATCGGATGACGGGCGAATTCCCGCACGTCTTCGAGCCGCTGACCGTGCGCCACAAGACGTTGGGCAGCCGGATCACCTTTGGCGCCCACACCGCGAACATGGCGGAAGACGGACTGCCCGGCGACCGTCACATCGGCTACTACCGGGAGCGTGCCCTCGGTGGCGCCGCGATGATCGTGGTCGAGCCGGTGCCGATCCACGCCACCGGCGTCCTGACCCGTGGCAACTTTCGCCACGACGACGACGCGATCATCCCGGCCTTCCAGCGGGTCGTCGAGGCGTGTCGCGAGGCGAACCCCGGCATCGTGATGATCCACCAGCTCTATCACGTCGGCCAGCACGGCGATGCCGACAACTCGTTCGCGCCGAATTGGTCGCCATCCGGCCTGCCTTCATATCACGATGCCGACGGCAGCCACGCGATGTCCGGCGCCGAGATCGAGGAACTCATCGATGGGTTCGTCGCGGCGGCGGCCCGGGCCCAGGCGAGCGGCTTCGATGGGGTCGAGATCTTCGCCGCGTATCACGCCGTGGTCGATCAGTTCTGGACGCCCTGGTCGAACCGGCGCACCGACAAGTGGGGTGGCTCGTTCGAGGGCCGGATGCGGTTCTCTTCGGAGATCCTGCGCCGCGTCCGCGAGCGCTGTGGCGAGGCCTTCATCATCGGCCTGGCGGTGAGCGCGGACCCGGACTCACCGGCGATGCCGTCGGTCGCCGACCTGGTCGAGATCGTCGCCTGGCACGACGAGCGACGACTGATGGACTACGTCACCTGCGGGACGGGCTCCTATTTCGACTTCTACCAGATCATCCCGCCTTCGCTGTACGACCAACGCCTCGGGGAACCCTTCGCGGCGGCCCTCAAGGCAGTCGTCCGGCACGCCCTGGTCCAGGCCGAGAGCCACATCAGAACGCCGGCCGCCGCCGAGGCCGTGCTGGCCGCGGGCCATGCCGACATGGTTTCGATCGTCCGTGGCCAGATCGCCGACCCGCACCTTGTCGCGAAGACCCGATCGGGGCGGGCCGATGATGTTCGGCCGTGCATCTCGTGCAACCAACTGTGCTGGGCGCGCCGTTCCCGGGACTACTGGATCTCGTGCCTCGTCAACCCATCGGCCGGCCGCGAATGGCAATGGGAGGGCGACCGGTTCGAGCCGAGCCCGGATCCTCGCCACGTGCTCGTCATCGGGGGTGGTCCGGCCGGCCTCGAGGCGGCCCGGGTGGCCGCTGAGCGTGGCCATCGCGTGACCCTCCACGAGCGCGGCCCGATGCTGGGCGGCCAGTTCCGGCTGGCCGGCCTTCAGCCGTCGCGCAGCCAGATCACGGACCTGCTCGCCTGGTATGGCCGCCGACTCGACACGCTCGGTGTCGCCGTCCATCTCGACTCGCCGGTCGCGGCAGAGGACGTCATCGCCAGCGGCGCCGACGAGATCGTCGTGGCGACCGGGTCCCGACCACCGCTCAGCGGCTTCCAGCGCTCGTTGCCGATGGTCGATCGGCTGCCCGGGGCGGACGGGCCAAACGTCTGGTCGATCCAGGCCGTGCTCGATGGCAGCGCGACAACGGGACACCGGGTGCTCGTTCTCGACGATCTCGACGACTGGCGTGGGCTTGGGACCGCGCTGCACCTGGCCGAATCCGGGCACGACGTGACGATCCTGACCGCCTCCCCGGTCGTGGCCCGTGGTCTGTTCCACAGCGCAGCGGACGGCCCGCTCAGGGCGCGTTACGCGAGGGTCGGTGGTGCGTCGATGACTTCTGCGTGTCTGCTCGAATGGCACGAGGGCGTTGCAACGGTTCGGTCGTTGAGCACCGGCGCCGTCACGACCATCGATGCCGACACATTGATCATCGCCGAGACCGCGGTCGCCGAGACGAGCCTGGCCGACGGATTGACCGCCGGGCAGGTCCCCTTCCACCAG
>SPCO01000183.1 GCA_004525275.1 Thermomicrobiales bacterium
CAGCGGCGCTGGATGCGACTGTCAGCCGGCGACCCGTTGCAGGATCGCCCGCGCCTCGGTCGCGGTCGGCAAACGTGGGGAATTGCGGATCGCGACATCGTCGAGCGTGTCGCTGACGAGTTGCTCGATCGCGGCGTCATCGCCGAGGCCGAACCGGCGCAAGGTCGGTCGTTGATCGACATCGCGAAGCAGCTTTTCGATGGCGCCGATCGCAGCCGAGGCAGCGGTCGCCTCTGACTCCGCGCTCGAGGCGACGCCGAGGGCGATCCCGACGAGCGCCAGTTCTCGGTCGCGGATCCCGCCGTAGAAGCGCAGGACGTCGGTTAGGACGGCGGCCAGGGCCGACCCGTGAGCGACCCGGCCGCGCGCGCCGATCGAGTGCCCCATGGCATGGACGAGACCGACTCCGGTCCCGCTCGCCTGGCCGACACCCGCCAGGTGTGAAGCCATAAGCATCTGCGAGCGCGCCTCGAGATCCGATCCGTCGGCCACCGCGTGCAGTAGCCACGTGCCGATCGTCCGGATCACGCCCAGGGCCATCGCCTCGGCGAATGGGTTCGGGTTGGCGGACAACAGTGACTCGAGCGAATGGGTCATCGCGTCGATCCCGGTCGCCGCCGTCGCGGCGGGCGGAAGACCGACCGTCAACGCAGGGTCCAGCACCGTCGCGACGGGCAGGAGCGATGGATGGCCGATATAGGCCTTGCGACCGGCTGCCTCGTCCGTGATCACGCCGTACGAGTTGGTCTCGGCGCCCGTGCCCGCGGTCGTCGGGACCGCGACGACCGGGCGTCCTGGGGCCAAGTCCGGCCCGTCGTACTCGAGATCCCAGACCGGCATCTCGTTGGCGGCACGGAGATCCAGCGCCTTGGCAGTGTCCATCGACGAACCGCCGCCGACCGGCACGATGATCGTCCCGTCGAAGCCGAACGAGCGGAGCGCCTCGGCTCCGCGAACGACCGTCGAGGCGCCTGGGTTCGGTTCGACCTCGGCAAAGAGACCGGCTTCGAGATCGGCTGCAGCCAGCACGGCCATGACCCGATCGATGACGCCTGATCCCTGAACGCCCGGATCGGTCACCACGAAGACGCGCGAGCCACCGGTCGCGGCGATCACTTCGGGGAGTCGCTCGATGGCGCCGACGCCGAAATAGACCCGGTTCCGGAGCATGATCTCAATGGACCGATCGGCCAGCCGCGTCATGCCAGCACCTCCAGCACGGTATCGGTCGAGGTATCGCGCCGGATGGTCACCCAGCGTCGGCAGCCGTATGTATGGAACCAACGCTCGGTCGTCTCTCCGTCGGGGTTCTCGAAATTCCAGACCTCATCGAAGTCGCGCTCATCCGGGTCGACGATCGAGTCCGGGACGGACCGTCGCTCGCCACCGAACGTGAACTCATCGATCGGACGACGCCCGCAGTTCGGGCACGACAACCAGAGCATCAGCGCGTCCCCGCGGAGCCCTGGTCGGCCAGGACATGATCGCGCCGGAATCGATCCAGCCCGAATGGCGCGATGAGCGCCGGCGGTCGGCCCGTCGCGATCAGTTCGGCCATTCCCTCTCCGCCGGCTGGGATCGCCTTGAAGCCCCAGGTCCCCCAGCCCGTCGTGATCAGGAACCCGTCCACTCCGGTCGCGCCCATGATCGGCGAGAAGTCGGCGGAGATGTCGCAGATCCCGGCCCACGTCCGCAGGATCCGTAGATCGCGCAGGAACGGCAGGATCCTCGTGATCTTGTAGGAGTAACTGCGCAGGGCGGCGAACGACGACTGGCGTGAATACGACGGCTGCGCGTCGAATTCGGCGCCGATGAGCATCTGGCCGCGCTCGGTCTGGGAGACGTAGCAGGAAAGCTCCGTGCTGGCGACGATCGCCCCGAGCCCCTGCTCGTAGTTGTTGGTCACGAATGCATGAAGTGGGTGCGTCCGGACCGGCAGTCGGACCCCGGCGTGGGCGGCCATCGCGGTGACCCGACCACCGACGGCCGACAACACGACGCCCGCGGCGATGGGCCCGCGCGGTGTTTCCACGCCGACGACGCGGTCGCCGTCCCGCAGGAGACCGGTCACGGGGGTGTGCTCAAGGACGTGCACGCCACGCTGCGACGCACCACTCGCATAGGCCCACGCGACTCGATCGTGTCTGGCGGTCGCACCCTCGAGATGGTGCGACGCCCCGAGGACCGGATAGCGACCACCCCCGGTGAGATCGACCTGCGGGACCAGTTCCTTGAGTTCGGCCGGCGAGACCATGACGGTCCTGGCGCCGCACGCGGTATTCATCGCTGCTCGCGCCCGTTCCGTGCGCATCGACGTCTCGGTATGGGCGATCCAGAAGATCCCCCGGGTCTGGTGCAGGATCGCGGCGCCCGTCTCCTCTTCGAGCCCTTGATACATCTCGAGCGAATGCTGATAGAAGCGAACCGCCTCCGGGATCCCATAGTTGGCTCGGATGATCGTCGTGTTGCGACCTGTATTCCCCGAGGCGATGTAGTCCGCCTCCAGGACAGCCACGTTCGTGATGCCATGCCGCGTCGCGAGGTAGTAGGCGGTGGACAGGCCGTGGCCGCCACCACCGACGATCACCACGTCGTAACTCGACTTGGGGTCATGACGAAGGATCTGAAGCAGCGTGTCTACGTAGCGGGTCACGGCCGGATCCCGATCCTGGTCCGGAACTCGTGCTCATGCGCCTTCGCGATCAGGACCACGGCGCCGCCGTCCGCATCTAGCAGGATCCTGGCCGGAACGTTGGCGATCGCGCCTTGAACGAAGGCTGGACCCGATGGGATCGACCATTCAACGTGCGGTTCGATGACGGCCGAGAACTCGTCGGCCGAGAGTTCGACGAGGAAGAAACCTGGCTCCGCGACGCTGATCGCGTCCGGATCCTCAACGCTGACCGTACCCGTGATCCCGACCAGGCCGAACGCCTCGTCCGGCGCGAGCCGGAAGACCCGGGCTTCGGCGGACTCGAGCCCACCGTCCGGGCCCACCTGCCAGCGCGCCCGATCCAGGGCGTCCGGCCGTGCCACGACCCGAACACCGGCGACATCAAGCACGCGCACGATGGCCCTCCGCGTCGTAGAACGGGGTCGGGCTGACGATCGCTTGGCGGCCATCGATCTCGACCCGCTCGCTGAAGGGTGTCCGTCGCTGCCATCCAAGGATGAGCGCCTTGCCCAGCAGCGGCGATGTCCAGCTTCCGGTCACATTGCCCACCACCGCGCCGCCGGCCCAGATCGGTGTCCCCTCGATCGGAGCCGGGCCATCCATGGTGAAGCCCATCCAGCGACGCTCATCATCCAGCTTGGCCGTCCGTTCGAGCGCGGCGCGACCGATGAACCGGGGCTTCTCCATCCGCACGGCCCAGTCCATCCCGATCCGTCGGGGCGTCGTATCGAGTTCCGTGTCCATCCCCACGATGACGTGACCCTTCTCCAGGCGGAGACCGAACAGCGCCTGGAGGCCGTGCGGACGGATCCCGAGATCCGCGCCGAGCGTCATGAGGGCCCGCCACAGCTCCACGGCGCGATCGATCGGGTGATGGAGCTCGAAGGCGGCCTCCCCGGTGAACGAGAGGCGCATGACATGGCACGGGACGCCGGCGATCTCCGCTCGAGCATGGCCGAGGAAGCGCGGCGGGTCGGCCAACCCGGCCCGCTCAAGGAGCCGCGACGCGAGCGGGCCGGTGACGTTGATCGCGGCCAGGGACATCGTCTGGTCCAGGACATGGACGCGCAGCCCCCAAGTGTCGATCCAGTCGCGTACCCACATCTCGGCATTGGCCGCGCCGCCAGACGTGAACGACAGGACGAATCGCGTCTCCGATTCGCGCACGATCATGCCGTCGTCCATGACATGGCCGCGCTCGTTGAG
>SPCO01000009.1 GCA_004525275.1 Thermomicrobiales bacterium
ACGTGGATATCCTCATCCCCGGCCACCCGCCGATACGCTGACTGGATGCCGTCTTCGACGGCTCCGATCAGTTGCTCGCGCGAGATCTGCTTTTCCGCGTTGAGCTGCAGGAGGGCACCCACGAAGTCACGACTCACGATGGCCTCCGTTCGCTGTGCTATTTCGCTTATGCGTCGCTCAAAAAGAAACGTGGGGGTCACCCACGTCCCGGAGCGGCCGTTCAGTTGTCGCGGAGTATACACCCGGGAGCGTGGACGAGCCCTGAGCTCAGTCCTGGGTCGCCGCCTCGGCCGTTGGCGTGGGGAAGCGGTCTGCGACATATGCTTCGAGGATCTCGATGAATTCGGCGACCAGCCCATCGCCGCGCAACGTTCGATCGAGGCGGCCGTCGATGAACACCGGCGCGACCGGCTCCTCGAAGGTCCCGGGCAGCGAGATCCCGATGTCGGCGTGCTTGCTCTCGCCCGGGCCGTTGACGACGCAGCCCATGACCGCAACGCGCAGTTCCTCGGCGCCCGGGTGCGTCTCGCGCCAGATCGGCATCTGATCCTTGAGGTACGTCTGGATCTGCTGGGCCATCTCCTGAAAGAAGGTCGATGTCGTCCGTCCGCAGCCCGGACACGCCGAGACCTGGGGCAGGAACGAGCGCAACCCCATCGATTGCAGGACCTGCTGGGCGACTTCGACCTCGCGCTCCCGTGGCGCACCCGGTTCGGGCGTCAGCGAGACGCGGATCGTGTCGCCGATCCCCTCGTTGAGCAGGATCGCGAGTCCGGCGGTCGAGGCCACGATCCCCTTGTCACCCATCCCGGCCTCCGTCAGCCCGAGGTGAAGCGGATAGTCACTCCGCGCGCCAAGGAGCCGGTAGACGTCGACGAGGTCACGGACACCCGAGACCTTGGCTGACAGGACGATCCGATCGTGGCCCATACCGGTCGCCTCGGCCAACTCGGCGGAGCGCATCGCCGACTCGAGCATCGCCTCGATGATCACGTCCCTGGCATCCCGTGGCTGCGCAGCCCTCGCGTTGGCTTCCATCAGCTCGGTCAGGATCGCCTGGTCGAGCGAACCCCAGTTGACCCCGATCCGGACCGCCTTGCCGTTGTCGATGGCGATCTTCACGATGGTGGCGAAGTGCTCATCGTGCCGTTTCGCCCCGACATTTCCCGGGTTGATCCGGTACTTGGCAAGCAAGGATGCCGTGGTCGGATGATCGGCGAGTAGCTTGTGTCCGTTGTAGTGGAAGTCGCCAACGATCGGGACGTCGACACCGAGTCCCCGGACCTTCCGAACCATCTCCGGCACGGCGGCCGCGGCGGCATCTGTATTGACCGTCACGCGTACAAGCTGCGACCCGGCGTGCGCCAGACGGGCGACCTGGATCGCGGTCGCGTCGGCATCGGCCGTGTCCGTGTTGGTCATCGACTGGACGACGACCGGGTGAGCCGAGCCGACGAGGACTCCGCCGACGTCAACGCTGACCGTGGCCCGTCGCGTGGGTCGCAGGGAGTCCGGCGAGGTCATCTGGGACCGATCACCCGCCGAGGCTTCGGATGATGTCGTAGCCGGTCACCCAGATGATGAACGCGAAGAGGAACACGAAACCGACGACATAGGTCAGTTGCTCGGCTCGCAGGCTGATCCGCGTCCCAAAGATCCTCTTCAGCGTGATCATCAACATCCGACCGCCATCGAGCGGCGGGAAGGGAAGGATGTTGACTATGGCCAGGTTGGCGGACAGGATCCCCGCGACGTACAAGGTCATGATCGGACCGCTATTCCAGAAGATGTCGCCGATCTGGGTGGCGATGCCTACCGGGCCCGAGACTAGCGGCGGAGCGGTCGGGTCGGCCACGATTGAGGACACCAGACTGGCCAGGCCGCCGACGATCAGGCCCATCCATCGGATCGTCTGCTCGACACCGATCGAAACGGCGCTCGACAGATCGTTGGTCGTGTATTCGCCATAGAAATAGCCTTGGAACGGCTCGTTCGCACCGGAGATCCCGAGCGCTCCATGCTCGGAATCGATCTCGGCCTCCGGGCGCAGCGAGACCGACACGATCTGTCGCACCCCGCTCGTATCTTCGATGGTCATGCTGATCGTCTCGCCGGCGCGATCTCGAAGCCCACTCAGCGCGTTCGGGCCGGCGATGAACTGATACTGGTCACCGTCAACGGCGATGATCGCGTCGCCCGCCTCAAGGCCGGCGGCGGCGGCGGGTGAGCCAGGCTGGACCTCGAAGAACTTGACCCCGACGAGCGGCGAAGCCATGAGGGCGATCCCTGTGAAGATGGCGAACGCGACCACCACATTCATCGCGACACCGGCGACCAATATGGTCAGCTTCGTGGCCAGTCCCTGGTGCGAGAATGACCGAGGGTCATCCGGGTCCTCGCCATCCTCGCCCTCAAGCTTGACGAAGCCACCGATGGGCAGCCAGTTGAGCGTGTAGACGGTTTCGCCCTTGGAGCTGATGACCTTGGCTCGAGGTGGGAAGCCGACCCCGAATTCGAGTACCCGGACCTTGGCCAGACGAGCCGTAAAGAAGTGGCCGAGCTCGTGGATGACCACGAGGCCGCCCAGGATCAGGATGAAGAGCAGGATCGTGATGATCGACTGGAAGAAGCCGATCACGCGCTCGCTCCGAATCGGCCGGTGGCAAAGGTCGCGTGAACCATCGCGTCAAGGGCAACAAGACCATCGACATCGGGATCGCTCGTTCCACCGAACCGGAGCACGGCCGCCTCGAGCAGGCCAGGGATCTCGGAGAAGCCGAGGGATCCATCCAGGAACCGGGCCACCGCCACCTCATCGGCGGCGATGAGGGCCGCACATGCCGAGGGGCCCATCCGACCGGCCTCGCGGGCGATTCGCAGGGCAGGGAATCGGTCCTCGTCCGGCGCCCGGAACTCAAGTCGACCGGAAGCGAGCAGGTCGGGTGCCGCTACCGCGGACGGTCGACGGTGCGGGTAGGTCAGGGCGTACTGGATCGGAAGCCTCATATCGGGGGTGCCCAGCTGGGCCTTGAGCGAACCGTCCACGAACCGAACGGCTGAATGGACGATGCTCTGCGGATGAATGACGACCTCGATGGCGTCGTAGTCGACATCGTACAGCCAGTGGGCTTCGATGACCTCCAGCCCCTTGTTCGCGAGGGTTGCGGAGTCGATCGTGATCTTGGCGCCCATCTTCCAGGTCGGGTGGCGGAGGGCCTGTTGCGGGGTGACGCTGGCGAGTTCCTCCGCGGTGCGATCCAGGAACGGTCCGCCCGAGGCGGTAAGGATCAGCGCCGCGACGTCCGCCATCGATTCGCCGACGAGGCACTGCCAGATCGCCGAATGTTCGGAGTCGATCGGCCGCAGCCAGGCCAACGGGCTCGCGTACGCGTCGTTCGGGCGGGCGACTGCGACCCGGGCGGCGAGTTCGCGCGCCAGCGGCATGACCAGGTGGCCGCCCGCGACGAGTGTCTCCTTGTTGGCCGTGGCCACGATCTTGCCGGCCCGGAGGGCGGCGAGGACCGGCCGCAGGCTGACGACGCCGCCCGTCGCCACGATGACAAGGTCCACGTCGGCGCGTGTCGCCAGAGCTTCCAGCGCATCGGCGCCGCCAACCCGATGCGTACCATCCGGCAGTGCCAGGCCGGCGATCGCGCCCGGATCGGCCAGGGCGACGGCGGCCGGTCGGAGCCGGGCGGCCTGCTCCGCGAGAAGAGCCGCGTCTGAGCCGGCGGCAAGCGCCACGACGCGGAAGTCGTCGGGCTGGGATGCCAGGACGTCGATGGCCTGCCGACCGATCGAACCGGTCGAGCCGAGAAGTGCGACGCGGACCGGCGCCTCGTCCCCTCCCCCGCCGCGCTCAGCGGATGAGAGCGATGACATAGAGGGTCACGACAGGTGCGGCAAAGATGAACGAATCGACGCGGTCCAGCATCCCGCCGTGTCCCGGGATGAGCGTGCCGGAATCCTTGGCGCCGGCACCACGCTTGATCACAGACTCGGCCAGATCCCCGGCCTGCGCTGCGAGCGCCGTCAGTGGACCCAGAACCAAGGCGTGGAGCGGGTTCTGGCCAAGGCCCCAAAGCATGATCGCCACGACGACCGTCGAGGCCACCACGCCACCGGCCACGCCCTCCAGCGTCTTCGATGGAGAGATATGGGTCAGGAACTTGGTTCGGCCGAAATTCTTACCGACCAGGAATGCACCCGTGTCGTACGACCATACGGCCAACACGAGCAGAAGGATCCAGCCCCGCTCCGCTCCGATCGCCTCGAATGGCGATCCGGCCGCGACATCCGGTGCCGTCTGACCGAGCCGGACGAGAAAGGACAACATCGAGACATACAACGCCCCGAAGATCGTCGCCATCCACGCCTGAAGCGCATCACGTGGATCCACCTTGGTGAACGAGGCGACGGCCGCGAGCACGACCCCGATCGCCACCAGGAGCAGTCCGCTTCCCTCGAGCACCTTCGGGAAGGCGGCGTCGAGCACCACCAGGAAGGCCAGGACCGTGCCGAGCGCAGCGAAGTTCATGTAGCCGGCCGCCTTGAGCAGCCGGAAGACCTCGTGCCCGGCCAGGACCGTGATCAGCGCCACCGCAGCAGCGAGGACCACGCCACCCAGGGCCAGGACGACGAGCAGGACTGGAACGAGGATGGCGGCACTGATCGCACGTTCACGCATGGTCGACCTCAAAGCCCCTGATCAGCGACCGTAGCGCCGCTGCCGGCTGGCGAATTCGGCGAGCGCCGCATCGAACGCCGTTGGGTCGAAATCCGGCCATAGCGTGTCGCAGGTGTAGAACTCTGCGTAGGCGGACTGCCAGATGAGAAAGTTCGAGAGTCGCTGTTCACCACCGGTCCGGATGACCAGGTCAGGATCGGGCATCCCGGCGGTGTAGAGCGCATCGCTGATGACCGTTTCGTCGATCTCATCGGCCGATCGGCCACTCTCCACGATGCCGCGCACGGCATCGACGATCTCCGACCGGCCGGCGTAGTTGAAGGCGATGTTGAGGAGCAACTGCCCGCCTTCTGCCGTCGCCGCGAGGGCTTCGCCGATCGAGGTCCGGGTGGCCTCCGGTAGCTCGTCCTGACGACCGAGCAGGCGGATCCTGACCCCCTCGGTTCGCAGTTCGTCCGTTTCGCTCCGGATGGCTTCCTCGAGCAAACCGAACAAGCCGGCCACCTCGTCATCGGGGCGGGCCCAGGTCTCGCGGCTGAACGCATACAGGGTCAGGACCGGAACGCCACGCCGTACGGCGTGGCGTAGGAGTTCGCGGATCGCTTCGACGCCGGCCGCGTGACCCTCGAGTTCGGGCAGGCCACGCTGTCTGGCCCAGCGCCGATTACCGTCCATGATGATGGCCACGTGGCGAGGAAGCTCGTCAGGCGGCACCTCCACCGCGCTGGGTGAAGCGGCAACGTCCGACGGGATCGCCGGCTGCGCTCGAGTCACTAGACCTCGAGGACCTCCTGTTCCTTCCCGGCGCCGATCCGGTCCACCTCGGCGATGTGGTGGTCGGTGGTCTTCTGGAGCGTCTCCAGCTGTCGATGCCCTTCGTCGGCACCGACCTCGCCATCACGCCCTTCCTTCTTCAGGTGGTCGGCAGCGTCGCGACGCGCATTGCGGATCTCGACCCGGGCATCCTCCATCCGTTTGTGGACGACTCGCACGAGGTCCTTGCGACGCTCCTCGGTCAAGGGCGGGATGTTCAGCCGTACCACGGTGCCATCGACATTCGGCATAAGACCGAGGTCGCTCTTCGTGATGGCCTTCTCGATCGCACCGAGAACGGCGCGATCCCAGGGTTGGATCACGATCTGATGCGGCTCCGGGACGTTGATGCCGGCCAGTTGGTTGAGCGGGGTCGATGTGCCGTAGTAGTCGACGTGGATGCGCTCGACAAGCGCCGTCGAGGCGCGACCGGTCCGGATCCCATGGAACTCGCGCTCCATGGCCTCAACGGCTCGGACCATCTTCTGATCCGCTTCGGCGATGATCTCGCTGCTCATGCTAGACACCTCCAGCGGTTTGCGACGCGCCTGAGATCAGCGTTCCAACGGGTTCGCCGGCGGCTACTCGGGTGATGTTATCCGGGCGGTTGAGGTCGAAGACGACGATCGGCAGGTCGTTTTCCATGCACAGACTCACGGCCGTCGCGTCGAGGACCTTGAGCTGGTCACGCAGCAGGTCGGAGTAGTCGAGGTGAGCGTAGCGCTGCGCATCGGCGTGCGCCATCGGGTCTTTGTCGTAGACGCCATCCACTTTGGTCGCCTTGAGCAGGACCTCGGCATTGATCTCGACCGCGCGCAAGGCCGCCGCCGTGTCGGTCGTGAAATAGGGATTACCCGTGCCGGCCACGAACAATGCAACGCGGCCCTTCTCGAGGTGGCGGATCGCGCGGCGTCGGATGTAAGGCTCGGCGACCTCATTCATCGCGATGGCGGTCATCACTCGGGTTGGCACGCCGGCCCGTTCGAGCGCGTCCTGGAGGGCCAGCCCGTTCATCACGGTCGCGAGCATGCCGATATAGTCGCCGGTCGCCCGGTCCATGCCCCGCGCCGAGGCCGCCAATCCACGGAAGATGTTGCCGCCACCAACCACGATCCCGACCTGGACACCAAGACGGTGGATGTCCCCGACCTGCTGGGCGATGAACGCGCAGAAAGCTGGATCGACGCCATATTGGCGATCCCCCAGGAGCGCCTCGCCCGAGAGCTTGAGCAGGATCCGGCTGTAACGCAGGTGGGAAGGATCACCCGCTGCGGGGATCCCGCCAGACGCGGGATCGGTCATAGTTCCTCCCCGAGTGCGTACCGGTCGAACCGGCGGACCCGGATGTTCTCACCGATGGTCGCGATCCTTTCGTTGATGAGGTCGCGAACCGTCCGGTCTTCGTCGCGAAAGGGCTGCTCGTAGAGGCAGACCTGCGCATACCACTTCTTCAATTGGCCTTCGACGATCTGCGCTCGGATGTTCTCCGGCCTCTTCGCGGTCGCCTCGTCCGCGGCGAGCTCCGCCTGCTTGGCGGCCAGATCCGCCGCGGGGATCCGCTCAGGATCGACGTAGATCGGAGCGAGACCGGCAACCTGGACGGCCAGATCGCGAACGAGTTTCTGGAACTCCTCTGTGCGAGCGACGAAATCCGTCTCGCAGTTGACTTCGATCAGGACGCCGACGCGGCCACCGGTGTGGATGTAGCTCGAAACGAGACCTTCCTTGGCATCGCGATCCGCCTTCTTGGCCGCGGCGGCCAGCCCGCGCTCGCGCAATACCAACGCTGCCTTGTCGAGGTCCCCATCGGCCTCGGTCAGGGCCCGCTTGCAGTCCATGAATCCCGCGCCGGTTCGATCGCGCAACTCCTTGACGAGTTCCGCCGAGATATCCGCCATGGTTGTACGTTCTCCTGTCGCTTGGCGGCCGGACGGGCCGCCGATCTCGGATCCTTATCGCGTTCGCCGGCCCGTCCGACGCTGTGTTCAGCCCGCGGAGGCCGACTCGGCGAGCGCGGGCGCGTCGTTGCTATCCTCGGCCTTCTCGGCTGCCTCGCGGGCGAGTTCAGCCGCGATCTCTTCCGGTGTCGCCTCGGCAGGTGCATCGGCAACCGCTGCTTCCGCACGGGCCGCGCGATCCCCGGGCAGGAGATCATCCTCGTCGGCATCCGGCTCGAACGACAGGGCGGCACCGCCGGCCAGGGCGGCCACCAGCTCATCGGTCGCACCCGGGACCTCGTCTTCGGGCTCGGCCATGCCCATCGCCTCCATCTGCTCGACCTCGGAGGATCCGTGCGAGGACCGGGCCTGGGCGCCTTCGATGGCGGCGTCGGCGACGAGGGTGCACAGCAGTCGGATCGCCCGGATGGCGTCGTCGTTTGCCGGGATGATGTAATCGAGCTCGTCGGGATCGACGTTCGTGTCGCCGGTGCCGACGACCGGGATCTCGAGCTTGTTCGCCTCGGTAACCCCGATCCGCTCGCGATGCGGGTCGATGATAAAGATGGCACCCGGCAGACGCTTCATCTTGCGCATGCCACCGAGTGTGCCCTGGAGCTTGACCATCTCCTCGGTGAGCTTGGCCGCTTCCTTCTTGGTCATCCGCTCGAAGTCGCCGTTGGCCTGGCGGGCCTCGAGCTGCTCGAGCAGACCGATTCGCTTCTTGATAGTCGTGAAGTTCGTAAGCATGCCGCCCAGCCAACGCTTGTTGACGTATGGCTGGTTGGCTCGGGCGGCCTCCTCGGCGATCGGTTCCTGGGCCTGCTTCTTGGTACCCACGAAGAGGACCTGATCACCGCTGGCAACGGTCTCGCGCACGAAGTCGAGCGCAACGTCCAGCCGCTGCACGGTCTGGGCAAGATCGATGATATGGATCCCGTTGCGCTCGGCGAAGATGAACGGCTTCATCTTGGGGTTCCAGCGGCGCGTCTGATGGCCGAAGTGGACTCCAGCCTCGAGCAGTTGCCGCATCGAAACGGACGGCACGGTGAGCGACCTCCTGTCGGTTGTATCCTCCGCGAACCTCGTCGCCGGGGGCCGGTCGGCCCGTTCGGACCGATCGACACCGTCCCGGTCGGAACGGTTCGCGTGTGTGCTCCACGCCTTGTGGCGCAGGCGATTGACATTGGCGGCACGAGTGGACCCGGGCCGGGCGGGAGTGTAGCACGGGTCCGCGGCGTGGCGGTGTCGCGGTGGGGCGCTCGCACGAGCCGCGGCCGTCGGCGTCGGCTTGTGGCGTTCGCCGGCGCTTGCCGGCCCGGCGAGTAGGCCTGGCCGCCTGCCGGGCGCTTGCCCGCCCGGCTAGTAGGCCCGGTACCTGGCGAGATCCTCACCCAGGGAACGCTATGGCCAGATTCCGGCTGCCTGCCGTGACATCTGTAAGGCCGTCGAGCGCTTCCCACGCTCGGTCGAGCACAGTACGGGCCACATCCCGATCGCTGCTCGCGCATGATCTGGCCCAGCGATCCGTGCATGAGAATTGTGCCGGATCCCTACGCGAGAGGAGGCCGGGTCGTCGCCTTCTTCGTTTGATCGAGGCGCTCCCCAAGGAGGCGAGCGCGGAGGTCGTGACAGCACCGGCTGACACGGGGCTTGCTCACATCGCGTGACGATGTTGGCGGATCCGGTCCCCGGGCTCTACGACCACGAGGTCGAACCGCAGCCGCAGTCGCGGCACCGGCGCTCCATCGGGCAGCGACCCGCGATCGATGAGACCGTAGGCGGCGGCGCGGATCCGAGCACGCTTCCGGTGGTCCACGGTCTCCTCCGGCAGGCCGAAGTCGCGTCCCGAGCGCCAACGAACCTCGACGAACACAAGCGTCTTCGGAGGACCCGGGTCGCTCGCCACGATGTCAAGCTCATGGCGGCCGACATGGACGTTCCGGGCCAGGACCGTCCACCCGAGACCCGTCAGGCGATCGGCAACCAGCGTCTCGGCAACATCACCGGTCTGCTGGGCGGCGGTGCGCTTCGGGCCACCGGGTGGGTCTGCCATCTCCCACACGATCGCAGGCGACCCTTACCCGCGACGTATCTCATGTGCCTCTGGGGGATCTCAGGCGGGCGCGGTGCGCTCGAGTGATTCGAGATCGAGCGCGTCGAGCATCGCATCGTCGGCCATGACCGGGACGAGTTCGCGAGACAGGAGTTCATGCGATTCTGCGGACGCCGCCGGATCGGCCATCAGGTCGAGCTCAAGCTGATCGCCCGCCAGCGTCCGCTGCAGCGCCAGGAACGAGCGTCGGTGAAAGGGCGTCAGACCCAGCCGCCGGATCGCCTGTCGGTGTTCGAGCGTCGCGTATCCCTGGTTACGTTCCCAGCCATATCCCGGATAGCGGGCCGCGAGAAGCTCCATCATCCGGTCACGGACGACCTTGGCAACGACCGAGGCGCAGGCGATCGAATAGACCCGCGCATCGCCATCGACGACGTTCGAGTAGGGGCCGACCAGGGCCTCGAACCCGGCGATCCGGTTGCCGTCGACAAGGACGTGTTCGTGCCCGCCGACCCTGGCGATCGCCCGGCGCATGGCCAGGTGCGTAGCGTGATAGATGTTCAGCTGGTCGATCTCTCGGACCGAGGCGGCCCCGACCCCGACGGCGACCGCGCGCGCTCGAATCAGCGGCGCCAGACGTTCTCGTTGCGCGGCCGACAGCGTCTTCGAGTCACGGACGCCAGGGATCCGATGGCAGCCCGGGCGCATGATGACGGCCGCCGCGACGACCGCCCCGCAGGTCGGTGCGACGCCGACCTCATCGACCCCAACGACCCGCTCGAGTCCATCATTCCAGAGTCGGCGCTCTTGGCGAAGGGTCGGGACGATCGGAGCCATCGATCGATAGCCTACCGGAACCGCAGGACTTGCCGACCGCGTCGGCTGCCGAGACCCATGTGGCTAAATGCCCACTCAGGGAGCGTTACGGCCGGTCCACGGTCGCCGATCGTTGCCCGCGCGACCCAACAGACCGGATGCCACGCTCGGCCTCTCGCTTGTTGCCTCCCGGGATGGGCACACACGTCAGGTCAGCGCCGCTCAGTGGGCCATGGCGTTCCCCCGATGAGAATCTCGCCACCTCGACCGGCCGCGTCGCGCGACGGGGGCGGCGCCCTGCCTCGCAGGGACCCCTCAGGAGTTGGTGCGGCGTTCGCGGAGGGTGGCGGCCTTGCCAACGCGGTCGCGCAGGAAATAGAGCTGTGCTCGACGGGCGACGCCGTGGCGAACGACCTCGATCTTCTCGATCCGCGGACTGTTGATCTTGAATGTTCGCTCGACACCCACGCCCGAGGCGATCCGCCGGACCGTGATGGAGCGGGTGATGCCGCCGCCACGAAGGCGCATGACGGTCCCTTCGAAGACCTGGATGCGTTCGCGGGTACCCTCGACGACCTTGGCCGACACCTTCACGGTGTCACCGGTCGCGATCAGTGGGAGGTCGGTTCGAAGCTGGTCCTGGACGATCTCGTCGAGCACGGTCACGTGGCGATTCCTGACTCATCTGGGCAGCGCTGGCTGCAGTTTGGCATTCGGGATGGACGCGAGGGCGCGTCGGCGGCGGAGTATAGCACGGGCTCGCGGACGATCAGTCGTCAGCCGCAAGATCCGGCCGTCGAGTGCGCGTCCGCTCCTCGGCCTGGGCGCGGCGCCATCGGGCCACGGCCCCATGATCCCCGGAAGTCAGGATCGAAGGCACATCCATCCCTCGGAAGACCGCCGGCCGGGTGTATTGCGGGTACTCGAGCAGTCCATCGGAGAACGACTCCTCGAGCGTCGACGCCTCCTCGATGGCCCCGGGCAGCAGCCGAATGACCGCATCGATGACGACGAGGGCCGGCAGTTCCCCGCCGGTCAGCACGTAGTCGCCGATCGACAGCTCCAGATCGACCAGCGATCGGATCCGTTCGTCGACCCCCTCGTAGCGCGGGCAGACGAGGATGAGATGCGATCGCGTGGCGAGATCGGCAGCCCGGGCCTGGCGGAAGACCTCACCGACCGGATCCAGGAGGATCGCCATCGATTCCGGCCGGCGCAGGGCGTCGAGCGCGGCCGCGACCGGTTCTGGGCGCAGGATCATCCCGGCTCCCCCGCCGTACGGCGCGTCATCGACCGAACGGTGCCGCCCGAGCCCCCACTCACGCAGATCGTGGGTCCGGATGGAGACCAGCCCGTGTTCCTGGATGCGACCCGGGATGCTTTCGGCGAGTGGCCCATCGAGCATCGCCGGGAACAGGCTGACGACTTCGATCTCGAGGGTCATGGCTCGGATCCGTCCGCCGGGGTCGGGGCGTCGGGGGTTGGCGGTCGACGGGAACGCCGCCGAGGTGCCTTCGGTCGGTCCGGATCGGGGACCGTTGTCTTTGCGGGCCGAAGGTCGAGCATTTCGGCATCGACCACGATCTCCCCGCGCCTCGGGGCGAAGATGCGGATGAATGCCCGGACCGCCGGCAGGTCGAAGCTGGCGTAGTCGCCGCTACCGACCGTAAACACCTCGGTTTCGCCGACCCGGTAGATATCCTGGACCGTGCCCAGCTCGGCACCATCGACGCCGCGCACGGCGCAGCCGATGACTTCGTGCCAGTAGTAGCTTCCGCGAGCCAGGTCCTCATCTGGACGGACGACCGATTCGAGATACCGGCCGCGCAACGTATCGGCGGCATCCCGTGTCGTGATCTCGCGGAACCGGAGTCGCCAGCCGGGACCGTCCGCGACGGCCTCGGCGGCGGTCAGCGTCAAGGGCCGGTCGTCACCCTCGCGGAACAGCACGCTGCCGACCGTGAAGCGATCGATCGGTCGGTCGGTCAGGACCTCCGCCCGGACGGCACCGTTCAGCCCGTGGACGCCCCGCACGAGGGCGACCACGAGCCGTTCGTCGACGCTCAGAGGATCTCGAGCTGGACCGGCTCCCCGTCCCGGGCAGCGGTCACCTTGAGCAGGGTCCGGAGCGCCTTTGCGACGCTGCCGTTCCGACCGATGACCTTGCCCATGTCGTCCTCCGCGACGTGGAGCTCGATAACGGTCGCGCCGTCCTCTTGCACCACTTCCACGGTGACGGCGTCGGGATCATCGACCAACGACTTTGCAACGTATTCGACCAGGTCCTTGGCTGCCATCGTCGCGACCCCTACTTGTCGGCGGGCAGGATGCCCGCTTGTCGAAAGAGCCGGGCGACGGTGTCGGACGGCTGAGCACCCTTGTCGAGCCAGGCCTTGGCCCGGTCGGCGTCGACGACGAACTCGGTGGGTTCGCTGCGCGGGTTGTAATGACCGAGCGTCTCGAGCGATCGGCCGTCGCGGGCATTTCGCTTGTCAGCGACGACGACCCGATAGCTCGGTTGTTTGTGTGCGCCGACGCGCGTGAGTCTGATACGGACTGCCATGAGCGGTGCGGTTCCTCCCTCTGGTGGGCGCTGAGGGCGCCCATTCCCTACTTGACGGTGATGAAGATCTCGGACCGAGCCAGGTCACCCTCGATCGAACTCGACGCGAAGAACGCATCGAACGGATCGAGGAACGGCTTGACATCGGCCTCGTAGTCGCTGTGGCCGGCCTTGTCGGCAGCCGCCATGGCCGTTTCGATCATCCCCCGCAACGCGGTGATGTCGATGAAGGTCGTGCCTGTGCCCGGCCCGGCCTGCGCGGCCAGCCCGTTGTACGTCGGGTCGGCGGCAAGCGAGGTCGCCGGCGTCGTCTCGATGACGCCCTTCACGAATCCGGATCCGAAACCGATCACGACGACCTCGTCCGTGACGGCAAAGCTGATCTGGATCTTGCCCGTTGGGACCGGCACCGGGGCGCCTTGTGCGCCGGCCAACCCAGCCAGGCTGGAGAGATCGCCGAGGTCGACCGTCGTGATCGCCACCCCCTTGTAGGTCTCATCGCTGACGCTGAACCCGGCCTGTCCGCCACCGAGGGCGATGAGCGTCCGCAGCGCAGTGAACAGCTGCTTGGCGGCCGCCTGATCGGACGGCGCGATGATGATCCCGCCATCCGGTTCATCACCCCTCGCGTCCACGACGAACGCGGCATCGCCGATCCAGCCGAACGCGGCCTCTCGACCGCCGATCAGCCCGAGGGCCTGGTCGAACTCCTCGAGCTTCGGCCCGATCGCCGGATCCGATGCATAGCGGTCGATCGTCTTCTGAAGGGTGGTTCCCAGGTCATTGGTGGTCACGGCGAATACGGCGCTGGAGGGGACATGCTCGATGACGTTCGAGGTCCTGTTTTCGGTCGGGCCGATCTGTGTCTCAGGCGTCGGCGCGCTGACCTCCATGACCAGGGCGTCGCTCTCGAACCGCAGCCAGGACGCCGTCCAGTCCGGGAGGAGCTCAAGCATCGAATCGTTGAGTGCGGACGTTGCGACGCCGGCGCCGCCCGAAATCGCCGCATCGGGCAGTTCGCTCGACCAATCGAGAAGTGGGCGGATGGCGATATAGCCGAATGCGACATAGTCGCTGTCGACCGACGCGAATGCCGCCTTGGGGCCTGGCTCCGACGCGAACCCGCTGTCGCCGTTCGAGTCGATCGCGGCCTTTACCGAGACAAGGTCCCCGAGCACAACGACCTCGCCATTCACGATGGCGTAGCCGGCCGTGAACCCATCGACATCGTCGAAGGTGGTGATCGTCGTGCCCTGGTAGGTCTCGGTCGCCGTCGACGCGCCTTTGTCGGCCAGGGCGGACGCCAGCCATGACCGGGCGAGCGCCGCATCCTTGATCGACACCACGGCCAGGGCCCGGGAGGACTTCATCGAGCCAGTGCCGGACAATGCGGAGACGGGCGGCAGTGGTCCGACGCTGGCGGCGAGCTCGCCGCCGAACCACGGCTTGATATCGCCCGTGTAGGTCTGTGCACCCTCCGTGGCGTTCCGGATCAGGTCGTCGAGGACCTCATCGAGCTTGCCGTCCAGACTCGCCTGATCGGCGAATCCTGGGAAGTTCTGGAGGAAAGAGCCGACGGCTTGACGCTGGTCGCCGGGCAGGTCGAGGCGAACCTCGCCGTACATCGTCGTATCGGCCGGGACGTAGCCGACGACGGCCGAGTCGGTGGAGGCCCCCGTGATCAGGGCCGCGACGGCAGAGGACGCGCCGACAACGAGCGCGACCACCGCGATCGCGGCGACCCAGCGCAGTCGGCTGCGGCGGCGCGGTGCGGCCGTCGGGAGGACCGGTTCCGGAGTCGCCCAGGTCACATCGCCCGCGTGGTCCGACGTGCCCGATGACGACGAGTCCTGTGGCGTCAGCGGGGCACTCGGGATGGGTGTCCTCGTCGTATCAAGGTCGTCGATCATCGTGGTTCCTTTCGGCGGCTCAGCGCCGAGCCATCAAGCCACCAAGGGCCGCGCGTTTGCCGCCCCCGGACAGTTGTTTCATGAGCTTCTGCATCTCCTGGAATTGCTTCACCAGACGATTGACGTCTGGAAGCGTGGTCCCGGAGCCGGCCGCGATGCGGCGCCGGCGGGAACTGTTGAGCACGGTCGGATCGCGTCGCTCGCCCCGGGTCATCGCCCGGATGATCGCCTCGGTCCGCTTGAGATCGCCCCGGTCGACCGCTGCCTGCGCCTCGCCGGCCAGATTGCCCATCCCCGGGATCATCGACACGACCTGGCCGAGTGGGCCCATCTTCTGCATCTGCTGCATCGAGTCGAGCATGTCGTCCAGGGTGAACGAACCCTTGCGCATCTTTTCTTCGAGCTGGCCCGCCTGTTTCTGGTCGACGTGCTCCTGGGCTCGCTCGACCAGCGTCAGGATGTCGCCCATCCCCAGGATCCGGCTGGCCAGACGGTCCGGGTGGAAGACGTCGAGCGCGTCGGTCTTCTCGCCGGTCCCCAGGAACTTGACGGGGACGCCGGTGACGGCGGAGATCGAAAGGGCGGCGCCTCCGCGCGCATCACCATCGACCTTGGTCAGGATAAGACCGGTGACCGGGACCGTAGCCACGAAGGCCTGGGCGACCGCCACGGCCTCCTGGCCGGTCATGGCATCCACGACGAGGAGTGTCTCGATCGGCTTCACGGCAACGTTGACGGCCGCGATCTCGGCCATCAGCGCCTCGTCAACGGAGAGACGACCGGCGGTATCGAGGATGACCACGTCACGAACCTGTCGCTTGGCCGCCTCGACCCCGCCCCGGACGATATCCACGACCGAGGTGCCCGCTGGTGCCCGGTAGACCGGGATGCTGAGGCTCTTGCCCAGCGTCTCGAGCTGGTCCGCGGCAGCCGGGCGATACGGGTCCGCCGCCACCAGGAGTGGCCGGCGGCCGAGCTTGACGACGTGTCGGGCAAGCTTGGCGCTCGATGTGGTCTTGCCTGAACCCTGCAGGCCGACCATGGCGACGACCGCGGGATTACCCGAGAGATGGAAGGTCCGATCGCCAGCCGACAAGAGCGCGACGAGCTCGTCATTGACGATCTTGACGACCTGCTGCCCCGCCGACAGGCTGTCCAGGACGTCATGCCCGATGGCGCGTTCCCGAACCCGTGCCACGAAATCCTTGACGACCTTGAAGTTGACGTCCGCCTCGAGCAGGGCCAACCGAACGTCGCGCATGGCGGCATCCACGTCGGCCTCGCTGATCCGGCCGCGGCCGGTCAGGTCGCCGAGCGTCTTGCGCAGACGGTCGCTCAGGCTGTCGAACATGGTCCGGGTAGGACTCCATGGTTGAGGTGGGCCGGATCGATACGCGATCGAGCCGGTTGGTGCGCGAGTTCTGACGCACCGAGGATGCGAAGTGTAGCGCAGGCTCGCAAAGGGCACTATCGTCCGCTTTCGTGCGCAACCCGTTCGCAACCCCCCTCTGGCAGAATCAGGCGTTCGTGCGCGTCTGGGGCGCGGCCACGATCTCGATCTTCGGTTCGTTGGTCACCCGGATCGCGCTGCCCCTGGCCGCCATCCTCGTCCTGGGTTCAGGCGCCCTCGAGGTTGCCCTCCTGCGTAGCCTAGACCTAGGGGCCACGCTCGTCTTCGGGCTCATCGCCGGCGCGTGGGTGGATCGATTGCGTCGCCGACCGGTCCTCATCTGGGCGGACCTCGGGCGGGCCGTCCTGCTGGGTTCTGTGCCGGTCGCGTTCGCCCTGGGCATCCTGGGCTACCCGCAGCTCCTCGTCGTGTCCGGCCTGACGGCGATCCTGACGACCTTCTTCGACGCCGCCGACAACGCCTACCTCCCGACGATCGTCGAGCGCGACGGGCTCGTCGAGGCGAACAGCGCGCTCGCGGCCAGCGGTTCTGCGGCGGAATTCACGGCGTTCGGACTTAGCGGCTTCCTGGTCCAAGCCCTGACGGCGCCGATCGCGATCGCTATCGATGCGGTCAGTTATCTCGTCTCGGCGGCCCTCCTGGTGACGATCCGGCGACCCGAACCGCCAGCGCCCACTCCTGAGGATCGCGAATCCGTCTTCACCGAGATCCGAGTCGGGCTCGGGATCGTCCGGCATGACCCGATCCTGCGGGCGTTTGCCTTGGCCAAGATGTCCCTCGAGGCGTTATGGGGCATCTTCGGGGCGATCTGGTTCCTGTTCGTCCTCGATGATCTCAAGTTGGGTCCGGCTGTTCTCGGCGTGAT
>SPCO01000006.1 GCA_004525275.1 Thermomicrobiales bacterium
AACGACGTCGCGGTCGTGACCAACGTCACCGGCGATCACCTGGGTCTGGGTGGCATCGATTCGATCGGCCAGCTGGCCAACGTCAAGGGTGTCGTCGTGGAGGCGGTGCCGCGCTCCGGGACCGCCGTCCTGAATGCCGATGACAATCACGTCTATCGGATGGGCCGTCATTGCGCCGGTCGGGTGGTCCTGTTCAGTATGGCTACAGCCAAGGCAGAGGACGGCTATGACCGCGTCGACGGGCACACGTCGCGGGGCGGTGCCGCGTTCCGGGTGGAGCCGTCGAGCGAGGGCGAGCTGATCGTGCTCAAGCTCGGATCGCGGACGATGCCCGTCCTCTACACGCACCTGATCCCCGCCACGTTCGGGGGACGGGCCCGGATGAATGTGGCCAACGCCCTGGCTGCGGCAGCGGCCGCGTGGGCCGCCGGCGCTCATCTGCATGACATCCGCCAGGGCTTGCGGACGTTCTCGACGTCCTTCTTCCAGGCGCCGGGTCGACTCAATCTGGTCGAAGTCGGCGGTGTCCGGGTGATCATCGACTACTGCCACAACGTTGATGGGATGCGCCAACTCGCCGACTTCGTGGGCCGGATGATGGTCGACGCGCCGACCAAACCTGGTCGGATCGGCGCGGCGGCAACGGCGAGCCGGACCGGTCGGGCGATCGGCGTCATCGGGATCCCGGGGGACCGGCGCGATGACGACCAGCAGCAATACGGCGCGATCGCAGCGGGGGCCTTCGATGAGATCATCGTCCGCGAGGACAAGAACCTCCGCGGTCGAGCGCCGGGCGAGGCGGCCCTCAATGTGATCCAAGGTATCCGCGCCGCGCAAAGCGATGGGTCCCCGCGAGTCGGCAAAGCCGAGAAGATCCTGGACGAGATGACGGCCGTCAGGGCTGCTCTGCGCCGAGCGAGCCCGGGCGATCTCATCGTCTGCTGCGTCGATGACGCGATCGATGTCTATCGCGAGGCGATGGCGGCCGCCGGGTCGATCGGTGGGGGGTCGGCATTCTTCGATCCCGGTGAGCTCGAGGCGCCGGAAGGCTGACGTTCTGGGGCCCGGTCGGTCGTTGGGCGCGCGTCCGGGCCGTGCGCTCGCCTCGACGGTTCGCCCGCCCCGAGCTGCGACTTCAGCCCCGTCGCGGCCGCCCCTGCAATCTCGGCACCAGTTCCGCGAGTTCGGTGGCGACGTCGACCGGCCGGGCACCCATCCGGTCGAGCAACTCGAAGACGCCCTCGCGATCTTCGTGGCACATGAGGACGATCACCCGAGCCGAATCCGGCCGGGACCCATGGATCCCCCCGCCAGCCGCCCCATTGAGTTCGGCTCGCAAGGCCTCAGCCTACCCTTCGTAAACGGGCACGTCAGCCGGATCGCCGCCGCCCGCCTCGATCCCGGCCATGAGCTCGCCCACGACCGATTCGGCGGTCCGACCGCGAAGGTAGCGGAGCGTCTGCTTGATGGCGACCCGCTGTGCGCGTTCGGCGGCGATCCGGCCGATCGCCCGGAGCGTGTCGTCGGGTCGGTCGCCAGCGGTGCCGATGATCGCCGTGATCGGCGCTGCACGCCCGGCCGCCCCACCCGCGATGCCCTCTGCGACGTCCAGGACGGCCCCGACACCGGCCTCGTTGTGGGCGAAGTCGACGATCACCGTTCGCGCACCCAGCCGGAACAGGTTGAGCCGGCCCGGCGAGCGCTCGGTACTTGCCGTGAAGTCGAGCAGTCCGTCACGAACCTCGTCGATGGTGGCGCCCAGACCGCGAGCTCCGCCCGCCGCGGCCATCGCGTTCGCGACATTGTGTCGGGCCAGCCCACCGATCGTGATCGGGATGGCGGCGACATCGACGACCCGGGATTCCGAGGCGCCGTCGGCCTCGATCATGATGCCGTCGCGGATGAAGTATGCGCGGCCGCCCCGTTCGCGGTGCCGCTGGACCATCCCCGATTCGTCCGGGCGCATCGTGAACAGTGCCACGTTTGCCTTTACCCGGCGAGCGACGGCGGCGACCAGCGGGTCGTCCGCGTTGAGCACGACCCATCCGTCCGGCCGAGTGATCCGGCAGATCGTCGATTTCACCTCGGCCAGTTCGGGCAGCGTATGGATCCCCTGCAGATCGAGGTGGTCGGACGACACGTTGGTCAGGATGCTCGCGTCATTCGATTCGTAGCCGACACCTCGCAACACGATCCCCCCACGGGCAGTCTCGAGGACCGCGACATCGACATCCCGTCGGCCCAGGATCTGATGGGCGCCGCCCGGACCCGTCCAGTCGCCGGGCTCGACCATCCGCTCGTCGACGAGGACGCCGTCCGAAGTGGTCGTGCCGACGTGTCGACCGGACACGAAAAGGATGTGGGTGATCATCCGGGTCACCGTGCTCTTGCCGTTGGTGCCGGAGATGGACACGATCGGGATGCTTCGATCAACGTCGCGCAGCCACTCCGGTGGCGTGGCACGAGCCGCGGCGATGCGTTCGGTCCACCGAGTGAGTTGTCGCTCCTGGGCGCCCGTCAACTGGGCGGTCCTCGACGGCGAGACGTCTCGCTCGGCGAGCGCGAGCGCGGCTTCGGTCAGGGTCAGCGCCCGTTCCGCTCCGACCCACGGAAAGGTGATGATCCAGTGGCCCGGGTCGGAGGAGCGATGGACCGCCACGCCACCCCGTCCTTCATCGTGGTCGGTGCGCAACCGGCGGATCCAGGCCACTGCGGATACCACGGCGTCCGGCTGATCCCGTGCTGGAACGTCCGCCCCCAGGTGGACCAGCGCATGGCGTCCTGGGTCGCGTTGCCCGTACCAGGTCCGACGCCGACCGATGGCAAGCTCGACCTTGACCACCGGCTCGAGCCGGTAGACGTTGGGACCTTCGAACAGGCGGGTCTCGACCAGGCGCACGGTTCGGGCAGGATAGCAAGCTGGCGGAGGCTAGACTGGCCGGCATGACGACGAATCCTCCAGGACCACCGATCCCATCCGCGCCCGAGCTCGACGCGTTGCGCACTGGCATCGCCGCCGATCTCCCGGCGCTTCTCGCCGATCTCCAGCACCTGGTCGACATCGATTGCGGGAGTTACACGCCCGACGGTGTCGATGAGGTCGGTCGTTGGGTCGGGGCGTTCATGGCCGATCTCGGGGCCGACGTCGAGGTTCGTCCGGATCCGACGGGACGACTGGGCGCCACCGTGATCGGCACGTTTCTCGGTCAGGCAGACGGGCGGCGCGTCCTCCTGATCGGACACATGGACACGGTCTTTGACCCTGGGACGGTCGCCGAGCGTCCGTTCCGGATCGACGACGGCATCGCCCACGGTCCCGGCGTGACCGACATGAAGTCCGGGCTCTTGGGCGGCCTGTATGCGCTCAAAGCCATCATCGGGGAGCGAGGCGGCCTGCCCTTCGAACGACTCGTCTTCATCGCCAACCCGGACGAGGAGATCGGCTCGCCGACATCCACGCCGCACATCCGCGAGATCGCCGCGGATGCCGACGCAGCCCTCGTCCTCGAATGCGCGCGTGCAAACGGGGACATCGTTTCGGCGCGGAAGGGGATCCTCGACGCCCGCCTGATCATCCATGGGCGCGCGGCGCATGCCGGCGTCGAGCCGGAGAAGGGCCGAAGCGCGATCCTGGAGGCGGCCCGGATTGTGGCCGAGATCCACGCCCTGAATGGTCGCTGGCCGGGGGTCACCTTCAACGTCGGTCTGATCGATGGCGGCAGTCGTCCCAACGTCGTCGCCGAGCGGTGCTCGCTGGAGGTCGATGTCCGGGCGACGACGCGGACGGAGCTCGAGACTGCGGAGGCCGAGATCCATCGGATCGCCGAGGCCAGTCAGGTCCCCGACACGACGGTCGAGTACGAGCCGTTGGCACGCTGGTGGCCGATGGAGAAGCTCGAGCGCAGCGGTCGACTCGTGGAGCACGCTCAGGCGGTGGCCGAGGTCCTTGGCTTCGGGGTGGTCGACACGTCGACGGGCGGGGCTTCCGACGCCAACACGACGTCGGGCATGGGGATCCCGAGCCTCGATGGGCTGGGGCCGATCGGTGGCAACGACCATGCGCCAACCGAATACCTCGAGGTAGATTCGATCGTGCCTCGCACGACCCTCCTGGCCGGCCTGCTGCTGGCCATCGCGGCGGATCCGGAGGTTCGGAGCTGGAGGGTCGATCGCGCCCAGAGCGGGGCATGATGGGCCGTCGTCTGATCTCTTCGGGCGGCCCGTGGGAAGCCGTCGCGGGATACAGCCGGGTCGTCGTGGTGGCAGATTCGTGCTGGGTCGCGGGCACGACCGACGCGGGCCCGGATGGACAGGCCCGTCATCCCGGAGACGTGGTGGCCCAGACCCGGGCCGTCCTGGAGACGATCGCGGGCGCCCTGGCCGAGGCGGGCTTCGGCCTGTCCGATGTGGTCCGGACCCGGATGTTCGTGACCGACATCAGCACATGGGCCGAGGTGGCGGCCGTCCACGGTGAGCTCTTTGGCGAGATCCGGCCGGCTTCCACCATGGTCGAAGTCAGTGCCCTGATCGATCCGAGCCTGGTCATCGAGATCGAGGCGGAGGCGCGCCGCGGCTGATCAGACCGGGAGCGCCGCGAGCCCGGCCGCCCGGGTGATGGCGACGATCGCGACGGCAGCGATGAGACCGAGTAGCAGGTTGCCCCTCCGCGCGACGATCGCCAGGCTCACGAATACCGCGACCCATTCGATGCCGACGTGGAACGACGGCACGTCATCGTCGCCCACGATGACCATCACGCTGACTGCGGCCAGGGCGGCCAGGACTGCCGGCCCGACCAGTTGCAGGTAGTCGACGACGATCTTTGGCATCCGGTCGAGACCAGGCGCCAGGAGCCCGAGTGCCCGCGTCGGGTAGGTGACCGCGAACATGAGGACCGCGAGCACGACCAGATCGTTGGTCATCGCGGGTCGTCATCGTCGAAATGGGCGCCTGGCACGGAGAAGCGTTCCGCCGAGGCGACGGTCCCGAGCGGTGCGGTCTCCCTGGCGTCCCGTGCCGGCACGAGGAGTCCGACCAGCGGGCCAACGACCCCGCCAGTCACGATCCCGACGGCCGGACTCGCCATGAGCGCTGCGACGACCCCGACCCCCGCGCCGACGATCGCCGCAACCAGCTCGCGACGGCCGGTGATGAGACCGACGGCGAGGCCGATCATGGCGGCCGGGAAGATGACATCGATACCGAAGCGGGCCGGTTCCGGGATCTGGGCGCCGAGCGCGACACCGGCCAGCGTGGCCAGGTTCCAGGGGATGAACACCGCGCCGATGGCCGCGATCCAGTAGCCGCGTTCGTCCGGCCGCCGCAGCCGCCTGAAGTGGCTCATCGTGAGGGCGAATGACTCGTCGGTCAGGACGTGGGCCATCATCGCCCGTCGTCCCACCGGGACGCCGCTCAGCCAGGGCGCCAGTGCCGCCGAGTACAGGAGGTGTCGTGCGTTCAGGAGCGCCGTCAACAGGATGATCGCCGGCCAGGCGAGGCCGGTCGCCACGTATCCGACCGCCGCGAACTGGGCTGCGCCCGCAAACACGATCACGCTAAACGCCATCGCCTCGACGACCGAGAACCCGGCCGCTCGAGCGGACAGTCCGAAGACGAATCCGAAGCCGACCGCGGAGACGGCGATCCCGATCGCGTCGGTCGCGAGCCGCCGCCGACTCGCCTGGAGATCCGGTCGGGTGGCCGTGTTCAGCGCAGGTAGGTCTTTCCGCAGGTCCCGTCGCAGATCACGAACACGGCATGCAGATCGGCGGCATACCCCGCGGCGTGGAGCAGACCCGCGCAACCCAGGGTCGGGCACTTCCAGACCCACCACCGCTCGTTGTGATCCAGTGGCCTGCTCTCCGCAGCGAGCTTCCCGGCAAGCTCATCACGGGCGGCGACGACGGCTGCGACGGCGGCCGCACGCTCCGTCTCGGTCTCGCTCGTATAGGGGTAACTCTGGCCGACGTTCGAGGTCATCCCCGCGAGTATCGCACGACGCTCAGCCCGTCGGTCAGGCCCCCGCGACCGCGTCCGTGGTCGGCTCGCTGACGAGGTCGATCTCATGTTCCTGGGTGCGCAGACGCCGCAGGGGGATGAGCGCCAGGGCCAACAGCACTGCCGTGGCAACGAGCATGCCGTCGATCCCGCGCCACACCGCCGCGAACCCGCCGATCACGCTGCCTGTGATCTGGCCGATCGCGAGGAAGACCGAATAGAGACCCATGATGGCGCCACGATCGTGAGGAAATCGTTCTGAGATGTCGGCCAGTAGACCAAGCGCTGCGGGTGTGGCCCCAGCGAGGACGAACAGGCCCAGGCCGGCGATCCCAAGGGCGGCGAGCGACAACGCTGTTGGCAGCGCCGCCGAATGATTGACGACGAGGCCGGCTCCGACCATCACGCCACCACCGATGATCCCGTACAACAGGATCGTCGTTCTACGCATCGCCTTGAATCGATTGCCCCAATAGACAAGCCCGGCGCCGAAGACCGCGGCGATGACGATCGCGGCGACGGTGATCTGGTTGGCATCGAACCCGGCCATCAGGGCCTGGTCTGGGAATTCGGGGTTCGACTTGGAGAACTGGAAGAGCGACTGGCTGAACCACAAACCGATGCTGGCATTGACCGCGATCCAGGTCGGCGCCAGCAGAAGGACATGGGATGAACGGACCAGGGCCAGGTAACGGCCGACCCCGATGTGCGGTGCGGCCACGGCCTCGACTTCGCCGGCTGGATCCTTGACGCCGCGCCAGTAGATCAGGAATGAGACGGCATAGATGCCCGCGTTGAGGAAGAAGGCCGACGGCCCGATCGCCTCGAACAGCTTTGGGGCGACGATGAAACCGACGCCGAGCCCGGCCAGGGTGGCGCCCTCGAAGCGGGCCGCCGCCTTGCCCCGCAGGATCTCGTTGCCGGCCGTGGCCAGGGCGATGAAGCCCAGGATCGACGGAACGCTGGCTGCGGTCGATGCGCCCTCCAGGAGTCGTGTCGCGCCCAGGATCGGAAGGCTGGTCGTGAGCCCGGTCAGGACCACCGCGATCCCACCGAAGATGGGCCCATAGAGCATCACCCGATGGTGCCCGTAGCGATCGGACAGGATCCCAAAGAGCGGTGAGAGGACGAGTTCGGTCAGGAAGAAGATCGCCGAATACAGACCCACCACGCGGGCATCGATGGTGGGGCCGCCATGGGCGGGTAGATCGGCCAGGTACAGGCCCAGCATCGCACCGGTCAGCCCCGTGCTGAACCGAAGCGTGAATGTACCCAGCAGCACGAATCGGAGCGACCGTTCCATCGCTCGAAATCGTAGCCGGTGTGCCGACGGTCTGGACCCGTCCCGTATCATGCCCCAACGACCCAGCAGCCCACGTCGGAGGAGAACCCATTGAGCGGTATAGCGATCTTCACGGATTCCGCGTCGGACATGGATCCCGTCCAGGCCGCCGCCGAAGGGATCACGATCGTCCCGCTCCTGGTGAACTTCGGTAATGAGAGCTTCAAGGCCGGGGTCGATCTCTCGACCGCGGAATTCTGGGAACGGATGGTTGCCCACGACGCGCCGTTTCCAACGACGGCCGCATCGTCGCCCGGCGATTTCAAGACGGCCTATGAAGCCGCGTTTGCCGATGGCGCCGACGCGGTCGTATCGGTCCACGTCGCGGGCAGCCTGTCAGGCACGATCAAGAGCGCCCAGATCGCTCGCGACATGCTGCCAGATCGGGAGATCCATATCGTCGATTCGCAGGGCGCGTCGATGGCAGAAGGGATACTCGCCAGGATGGCGCGCGAGATGGCGACCGAAGACAGGGCGCCCGGCGAGATCGCTGAGACCCTCGAGACCCGGGCGACGGACATGCGCACCTATCTCACGCTGGAGACGCTCGCCTATCTGAAGAAGGGCGGACGGATCGGCGGCGCCGAGGCGGCGATCGGTACGCTCCTGTCGGTCAAGCCGATCATCCGGGTCAAGGACGGTGTCGTCGACACGGTCGACAAGGTCCGGACCCGGTCCAAGGCCCGCGAGAGGCTGATCGAACTGATCTGCGAACGACCGATCGACCGTCTGGCGATCCTGCACACGATGAGTCCGGATGTCGAGGCATTTCGCGACGAGGTCTTGAAGCGTGCTCCTGGCGGCCTGGACCCAGCCGACGTGACCATCAACCTCGTCGGGGCCTCGGTCGGCCCGCATCTCGGGCCCGGAGGCGTGGGAGCGGCGGTCCTCTATCGGGCGTAGGTTGCAGCTCGGTTGCGGCTACATTGCGGCGGGGGCGATATACTTCGATCGGCCGTAGCCCCGTGGGATCGTCCGGAAGACGACCCAGACCGACAGCGGTCGGCTGACCGCTCGACACGTGAGGACACCCTTCTGATGACCACCGAGCACGTCGCTGCACGAATCAACGCGTGGGAAGTCGCCCAGCGGCAGTTCGACCTTGCTGCCGACAGACTTGGCCTGGACGCTGGCATGCGCCTCGTCCTGCGCGAACCACGGCGCGAACTCACCGTCCATTTCCCGGTCCACATGGACGACGGATCCGTAGCCGTCTTCGCCGGCTATCGGGTCCAGCACAACCTGGGCCGAGGGCCGGCCAAGGGCGGTATCCGATACCACCAGGACGTGTCACTCGACGAAGTCAAGGCACTCGCCATGTGGATGACCTGGAAGTGCGCGGTCGTCGGCATCCCGTATGGCGGCGGCAAGGGTGGGGTCATCGTCGATCCGAAGCAACTCAGCCAGAAGGAGCTGGAAGGACTGACCCGTCGCTTCTTCACCGAGATCGAGGTCCTGGTCGGCCCGGAGAAGGACATCCCGGCCCCGGACGTCAACACCAATTCCCAGATCATGGCCTGGATGATGGACACCTATTCCATGCATGCCGGCTACACCGTCCCGGGGGTCGTCACCGGCAAACCCATCAGCCTCGGTGGGTCCGAGGGTCGCAACGAGGCGACCGCGCGCGGCTGCGTGTACACCATTGTCGAGGCCGCCCGCCACCTGGGCCTTGACCTGACCACCGCCCGGGTCGCCGTCCAGGGCTTCGGCAATGCCGGATCGATCGCCGCACGTCTCATCAGCGAGGAGGGAGCCACCGTCGTGGCCGTCTCTGATTCGACCGGCGGCATCCACGACCCATCTGGTCTCGATATCGCGAAGGTCATCGCCTGGAAGCAGGAGCACGGCACCGTCCAGGGCTTCCCAGGCGCCTCGGATGTGTCGAATGCTGAGCTCCTGGAAGTCGACTGCGACGTCCTCATCCCGGCCGCCCTTGAGAGCCAGATCACGTCGCGCAATGCGGCCAACATCAAGGCCCGGATGATCGCTGAGGCCGCGAATGGCCCGACGACCCCAGATGCCGACGAGATCCTGTTCAAGAACGGCGTATTCCTCATCCCGGACATCCTGTGCAATGCCGGCGGCGTGACGGTCAGCTACTTCGAGTGGGTCCAGGACCTCAACCGCGACCACTGGAGCGAGGTCGTCGTCAACGCCAAGCTCAAGGAGATCATGGTCAAGGCCTTCGCCGAGACCCTCGACGTGGCTCGGCGAGACGATGTGAACATGCGAACCGCCGCCTACCTACTGGCGGTCAAGCGCGTCGCCGACGCGATGGAGCTGCGCGGCCTCTATCCGTAGGTCACATCAACGCCCCGGGCTCACCGACCTCGGGGCGTGGGCGGGCGCCACATACCGTTGATCCAGGCGTCGTCCAGAACCGCCCGGAATCCGCCGATGGACTGGAAGCCCGCCCGTTCATATCGATGGTCGTTGCCCGGGTTCGTCGACTCCAGATATGCGGGTACGCCCTCGGCGTCCCAGGCGTTGAGATCATCGGCGAGCAGGCGCTGACCCACGCCGGAACCGCGATGTTCGGGGTGGGTCGCCAGGAGGCTCAGATACTGATGCTTGGGTTGCTTCGCCCGGTTCGCCTCGAACCGACGAAAGAGTGCATGAAGAGCGTCGACTGCCGCCGGCGCGAGCGCTCGCGAAACGAGGCGCTCCAAGTCGGCCGCTTGCGCATCTGACAGCTCGGTCCCGTCCGGCGGCAGCCAGACAGAGACCGCGCCGCCGCCCTCGGAAATGCGGACGGTTCGATAGCGCATGGCACCCTCGACGAAGAGTCGCCAGTAGGGTTCATGGTGTTCCGTGCTCCCGCCGGTTCCACGCAGCGCCACTTCCCAGATCGGATCGCTCGCGAACGCCATCGCGATCGTCTGCGCGACGTAGGCAGTCTCGTTCGGTCGGGCTGGTCGAGAAGGCATCGAACTTCATTCTCCAAGCGGTCGTGATGATCCGCGCCGGTTCCAGGTCGATCTGGCGTTGTCGCGTGTCCTGGCCATGCCCCACCGCACAGCGTACCCAAGTCGCCCGATGCTAGAGTTCCGATCATGCTCGATCACGAAGAGAAGTTCCTGTTCAAGGAAGAGATCCTCCACCTGTCCAACGCCGTCGCGGAGCCGGGCGTCCTGGACAACGTCGAGGACCTGTTGACCGACGTCATCACCAGCCCGCGGTTCGATTCGGAGGTGTTCACCCTGGAGCGCAGCCTGCAGGTCATGCTCGGTCCGCGCGCTGGCACGACGCTGGTCGGTCTGCTGACCGTCGCCCCGGAGGTCTTTGACGAGGTCGCCGAGGTGCGCATCCCGTCCGAGGTCCACGAGCGGCTTGTCGCGTGGCGCGCCCGGTTCGGCCTCGCGATCGACAACGCTCTGAACTTCCTCAACAACCCGGACGGGATCCAGGGACACAACTTCGCGACCCAGGTCGCCCACGTCGAGGATCGCCGTGTCCTGCAGGGTCGGTTGACGCTGGTCCGCTACAACAACGAGCCGCAATTCTTCGTGGCGGATGCGAGCGTCTTCCTGGCTCTCGTCGCCGACATCATGGAGCGTCTTGGGCCGTATCTTGAGCCGGAGGCCGTTGACGCTGAGACGTTGACCCGCCTCCGCGACGCGATCCAACTCATCGAGCGCAAGACCGCCAGCCACAGCTGACGGGCGCCGGCCGGATGCGTCACGTTTACCTCGCCGCGACCGGGCAGAACCGGGGCAAGACCACGGTCAGTCTGGGTGTGCTCGACGGCTTCAAGCGGCGCGGCCTGTCGACGAGCTTCCTGAAGCCAGTCGGCCAACGCACCGTCATCGAGGACGGGGCGCCGGCCGACGAAGATGCGGTTCTGATGAAACAAGTCTTCGGCCTGTACGAGCCGCTCAGCCAGATGAGCCCGGTCCACATCCCGCGCGGCTTCACCCAGGCCTACATCGAGGGCGACGTGGTCGAGGACCTGCCCGCCCGGATCCGGTCCGCCCATGCCGCGTTCGCGGACCGAGATGCGCTGCTCATCGAAGGGACCGGGCACGCCGGCGTGGGGGCGGTCATCGGCCTTTCGAACGCGGCGGTGGCCGCCATGTTGGGCGCTCCAGCGGTCATCGTCTCCGAGGGCGGCGTCGGACGACCGATCGACGAGATCGTGCTGAACGCGGCCCTGTTCGAGCGCCACGGGGTGAAGGTCGCCGGGGCCATCGTCAACAAGGTCGATCTGGACGCGAAACCCGGCCTGGCGGGAACCCTTGAACGTGGACTCGAGCGCCACGGCATCCCGTTGTTGGGCGTCCTGCCGTACCGACCGATCCTCTCCAACCCGACCCTGGCAATGGTCGTCGAGGGGCTGCATGGCGAGACCATCCACCCGGGTCCGAACCTCGATCTCGTGATCGGTGGCATCGCCATCGGCGCGATGGAACCCGAGCACATGCTCCGTCGGATCGGCCCGCGCAGCCTCGTCATCGTGCCGGGTGACAGGACGGACGTCATCGACGCTATCCTCGGGGCTCATTGGGACGCCTCGGACGGCGGGATCGGTGCGCTCGGCTTGCTGCTGTCGGGTGGCTACCCGCTGGAGAACCACACCCTGGCGGCGATTCGTGCGGCCGACGTGTTCGCCATGGATGTGCCCGATGACACCTACCAGGTCGCCTCGGACCTGCACGATCTCCTGGTCAAGACCCACCCGGCGGACCTCGGCAAGATCACCGAGATCAAGGCGCTTCTATGGGAGCACCTGTTCATCGATCGGATCCTCGAGGTGGCCGAGGAGGTTCACTTCGATTGAGGTCCGCCCGGCAGCCGGCGATGCCCGGGCAGGTCAGCCGACGAGCTCGTTGTCGATGAGGCGCGTCGATCCGAAGCTGGCCGCCATGGAGATCAATGCCGGAGCGTCGATCCGCTCGAGTTCGGCGAGCGTTCGGGCGTCAGCCACCGATACATAGTCGGCGACCGCCAGGGGCTCGGAGGCAAGCGCCTCGCGCATGACCCGGCGGAGCGCTTCGGCCGACTGTTCCCCGGCCTCCCAGCGCCCGCGGGCCGCAAGGAGGGCCCGATGGATGACCGGCGCGGCCGACCGCTCGGCCAGCGACAAGTGCACATTTCGTGACGAGAGGGCCAACCCGTCGGGTTCGCGCACGGTCGGGCAGGCGATCACCTCGGTACCGATCGCCAGATCTCGGGCCATCTGGCGGATGACCATGACCTGCTGGGCGTCCTTCTGGCCGAAGTACGCGTGATCCGCGGCGATCAGGTCGAAGAGGATGGCTACGACGGTCGCCACGCCATCGAAATGACCCGGCCGAGCCGCGCCCTCCAGCGGCTTCGCCAGCGCGCCGACCGAGACCATCGTGTCGAAGCCGGGTGGGTAGATCTCGGGCGGCTCCGGCGCGAAGACGAGGTCGATGCCTTCCGACTCGCATACGCCGATATCGCGCGCCTCGTTGCGCGGATAGCGGCTGAAATCGCTCGCGACGTCGAACTGGCGCGGGTTGACGAAGATCGTCACGACCGTGGTCGCGTCGGCAGCGCGTGCCTGCTGCATCAATGCCCGATGACCCTCATGCAACCAGCCCATGGTCGGCACCAGACCGATGGAGCGGGGGAGGGCGCCCAAGGCCGATCGCAGATCAGCTCGGGTGCGAACGACCTGGGTCAAGCGACGACGGAAGCGTCTGTCACAGATCCCGGTCGAGCGGGATGCCACCGATCGGGATCGAATCCGTCGGCCGATCAGATGACCCACGACCAAGGACGTCGTCGAGGACGGCCTCATCCATCCGGACGGTCTGTTCCGGCCCCGGGAAGGTGCCGGCACCGACATCCGCCGCATACGCACCGGCCGCCTCGCGGATCTGGTCCCGGACGCGAAGATATGGCCGAGCGTGCTTCGGGATGAAATCGCCGAGGCCGATCAGGTCGGTGATGATCTGGACCTGGCCACTGCAGCCGACTCCCGCCCCGATCCCGATCGTCGGCACGTGCAGGCGTTCCGTGATGGCCGCCGCGAGCTGCTCCGGCACGAGCTCGAGGACCATGGAGAAGGCACCCGCTTCCTGGACGGCTAGGGCGTCCGCGATGACGGCCCGCGCTTGATCGCGGGTCTTGCCTTGGACCCTGACCTTTCCGGCCGCATTGATCGATTGCGGCGTCAAGCCGATATGGCCCATGACCGGGATCCCGGCACGGACCAAGGCCTCGATGACGCGCGCCGTGCGCACGCCGCCTTCGACCTTGACCGCCTGGGCGCCCGCCTCACGCAGGAAGATCCCGGCATTCTCGAGCGCTTCATCCGGTGTCGAGTAGGACAGGAACGGCATGTCCGCGACGACCAGGGCCCTGGCGCTGCCGCGGACGACGGCTTTCGTGTGGTGGACCATCTCCGGCATGGTCACCCGCACGGTGGTCTCATACCCGAGGACGACCTGGCCAAGGGAATCGCCGACCAGGAACATCGGGATGCCGGCCTCGTCGAGGATCTGGGCGGTCGGATAGTCATATGCCGTGAGCATCGGGATGCGCTCACCGTCGGCGTACATCCTGGCGATATCGACGACGGTCAGGCGACGGACGGTCTCGGCTGTGGCGCTCATGCTGGCTCCCGCGCTGGCTCGGATGTGGCGTCAGTCTGCGCGGCGCGGTCGCGCTCGTCCAGCGCGACGGCCACGCGATCGAGCACCGCGTCTGCGACGGCCCGCTTCGATTGCAGCGGCAAGTCGGAACGCGCTCCGTCTGCGGCGAGGATGGAGGCCCGGTTCGTGTCGGTCCCGAACCCGGAGCCAGCCTCGGCCACATCATTTGCCACGATCAGGTCAACCCGCTTGCGGCGAAGTTTCTCGGCGGTTCGGTCCAGCGACCCGGTCTCGGCCGCGAACCCGACGAGGATCGGTCGTGGCTGGAGCGGATCACGGGTCACGGCGCCCTCGCTATCGAGCCCCTGGGCGATGCGGGCGATCTCGGCGAGCAGGTCCGGCGTGGCCTCCAGATCCAGGGTGAGTGTCTCGGTGCGGCCAAGCTTCGTCTCCGCCGGGATGAGGGGCCGGAAATCGGACACGGCCGCGGCCATGATCAGCGCGTCGTACCCCGCCGAACCGTCTGCCCCATGCGTGACACGCAGCAGCGCGCCTCGGAGGTCGGCCGTGGACTCGACCCGGATGACCGTGGCCCCAGCGGGCAGCGTAACCTCGACGTCCGCGGCGATGAGCGTCACGCGTGCGCCTCGATCCAGTGCGGCCTCGGCGACTGCCACGCCCATCTTGCCCGTCGAGCGATTGCCGATGTACCGAACCGGATCGATGGCCTCGCGGGTGCCGCCGGCGGAGACAACGACATGCCGACCCGCCAGATCGGCGTCGCGGCCAGGGGCCACGACCGGTGGCCGAGCCGCGGGATCAGACGCCCGGATCGACCGATCGGCGAGCAACGCCACGACGGCATCGACGATGGCCGGCAACTCCGCCAGGCGCCCGATCCCGGACTGGCCCGACGCCAGCGGACCGACATCGGGATCGATGACCGCATACCCGAACGAGCGCAGCTTCGCGACGTTGGCCGTCGTCGCCGGATGCGTCCACATGTCTCCATCCATCGCCGGCGCCACGACCACCGGGGCAGAGCTGGCCAGACAAGTGGCGGTCACGACGTCGCCAGACAGGCCTGTCGCCATCGCGGCCAGCCAGTGGGCGGTCGCGGGGGCGACCACGATGGCGTCCGCGCTGTCGGCGATCACGATGTGCCCGATCCGACCGTCGGGCAGTAGATCCAGGACATTCGTCTCGATCGGGTGCCGAGAGAGGGCCCTGAACGAAAGTGGACCGACGAACTGGGTCGCCGCTGGGGTGAGCATCACGGCGATATCCGCTCCCTCGGAGCGCAGGAGCCGGAGCAATTCGACGGCCTTGTAGGCAGCGATCGAGCCGGTCACGCCGAGACCGATCATCCGCCCGGCCAGACGCTCGCTCATGCCAGGCCCAGCTCGAGCGGCTCGCCGCCGCCGACCTCGGCGTACAGGATGGCCAGGCCCTTGAGCGTCAGATCGGGATCGATGACGTCGATCCCCGCGAGGTCGCTTGCCCACGGCGCAGTCGACAGGCCGCCGGTCAGGATCGCGCGAACGTTCGCTGCCGCCACGTTGTTGGCGTCCGCGAGCTCGGAACGCACCCGCGCCAGGAGGCCTGACGCCAGCGCCTGGTAGCCGAAGACCGTGCCAGCCTGCATCGCGGTCACCGTGTCCCGGCCGATCGCCTGATTCGGCGCCCGGAGCTCGATCCGAGGCAGTTTGGCGGTCCGAGCCGCGAGCGCCTCCAGGCCGAGTTCGAGACCCGGTGCGATCGCGCCACCCACATAGGCGCCGTCGGAAGCCACGCAATCCAGCGTGGTGGCGGTCCCGAAGTCGACCACGACCGCCGGCGTGCCGTAGAGCCGGGCTGCCGCAAGGGCGTTGACCAGCCGGTCGGCCCCGACTTCGCTCGGTCGGTCGACCCGGATCGCGAGAGGGACCGTCCCTGCCATCGCGACCAGGAGCGGCCGATCGTGACGATCGGCGATCGACTCCACCGCGCCGGTCAATGCCGTGACCACGGACGCCAGCGCCAGCGCATCGAGGTCGGCGATCGAGACGCCGTCGAGTCGAAGCAGGGCATCGAGCAACAGTTCGACCTCATCCGCGGTCGCCCGGCCGTTGGTCACGGCTCGTCGCGTCGAGATGAGCACGCCCGCCCGGAACAATCCGGTCGTGATATTCGTGTTCCCGATATCGATCGCCAACAGCATATCGAGGATGATACGCGGGTAGCAGCGACCCACTTCGATGCGCTACCATCGGAGCCGTCGTCCGCCTAGTGCCCACCGAGGAGACGCCGGGTGTCAAGCCCGCCACACGCCAAGTTCTTCGTCAACGACGGCGTCGTGACCAGTCAGACGGACATGCTCCATCTGCTCCGGCCCGTGCTCAAGCAGACCGTCACCTACCGCTATCTGCGCGGCCGCGAGGTTGTCGCACGCGGGACCGGCTGGGTCGAGCGGATCGTCGTCGACGCAGAGGACACCTCGACATACTTCACGCCGCTGGCCATCACCCTGAACATTGACTCCTTCGAGCACCTCGAATTCGAGACACGAGCCGATCAACTCCTCGTGTACACGCTGGTCCAGGGTGACGAGCGCGTCGTCATGGAGTTCGCCCCGATCGGGCCGGGCGAGGCGGATGCTTCGCCGTTCGCCGCACGCCAGCTGACCTTCGACACCAGCGAGTTTGTCCAGATGGAGTTGCTCGGCCTCGAAGCCCAAGAGGACGAGTAGCGGATCGGGAAGGTCGGACGACCGGTCCGGCTTTGGAGAACGAGGTAGCGAGGCCGTGAGGGACGGCCGCATACCTGTAACGGCGCGGTCCGAGCACGCCCGTGTGCGTCGGCGTCCGAACGAGGGTGAGGAGGAGGGATCCGTTGAGCGCTGAAGCGCAACCCAGCCCGTCGACCGGCAGGATCGCCGGATACTTCAAGTTCGCTGAGCGCGGCACGACCATCGGCACGGAGACGAAAGCGGGCCTGACGACCTTCTTCGTCATGGTCTACATCATCTTCCTGAATGCCGGCATCCTCGGTGCCGGGTTCGGTCTCGACCCGGCCGGTATCGCCGCGGTCTCGGCGGCCACGGCGCTCATCGCGGGGATCATGACCATCGCCATGGGCATCGTGGGTAACTACCCGCTGGCCCTGGCCGCGGGTCTCGGCATCAACGGCATCGTCGCCTTTTCCCTGACGGCCCGTGGCCTGAGTCCCGAAGGCGCGATGGGCGTCATCGTCCTCGAGGGCCTGGCCGTGACGCTCCTGGTGGTTGTCGGCTTCCGGGAAGCGGTCATGAATGCGGTGCCGCTGGCTTTGAAGAAAGCCATCGGAGCGGGCATCGGCCTGTTCATCCTGTTCATCGGGTTCGTCGGTGGAGGCTTCATCGCGACCCCGGCCGGCGGGGTTCCGATCGTGGCACCGGTCTTTCCCACGACGACCGCTCAATTCCTGTTCCTGGCAGGGCTCCTGTTCACGATCGTCCTGTGGGTCCTTAAGATCCGAGGCGCATTGATCATCTCGATCGCGGTCATCACCGTCGTCGCGCTGGCGCTCGGCGTGGCCAAGGTCCCGACGGAGTTCTCGGTCACACCGAGTTTTGCGACGCTCGGGAAGTTCAACCTGACCAACGTCTTCGACGTGCTCGGTACGCTGGCGGCAGCTTTGACGATCTTCGCGATCATGCTGACCGACTTCTTCGACACGATGGGTACCGTCACCGGTGTGGCGTCCGAGGCGGGTCTAGCCGAGGAAGACGGTTCGGTGCCCGGCGTCGGACGGGTCCTGCTTGTCGATAGCATCGCCGCCGTTGCCGGCGGTGTCGGTGGTGTCAGCTCGAACACGACCTATATCGAGAGCGCCGCCGGCGTCGCCGAAGGCGGGCGGACCGGTTTTGCCTCGGTCGTGACCGGCGTCCTGTTCCTGTTCGCGATCTTCCTGTCGCCGCTGGCACAAATCATTCCGGTCGAGGCGACGTCCCCGGCGTTGGTCCTTGTCGGCTACCTGATGTTCACGCAGCTCAAGGGCATCGACATCGGCGATTCCGAGGATGGCCTCCCGGCGCTCCTGACGATGATCCTCATGCCCCTGACCTACGACATCACGGTCGGCATCGGGGCCGGGTTCATCACCTGGGTGCTGATCAAGCTGGCAAAGGGCAAGGTGTCGGAGATCCATCCGCTCATGTGGGTCGTGTCGGCGATGTTCATCGTCTACTTCCTGCAGGGTTGGCTCGACATTCTCATCAGCTCGCCGGCGTCCTGACCGACTCGGGGACGCGTCACCCCGCGCACACATCCGTGCTGCCCCGGACCCCCCGGCCGGGGCAGCACACCCAATCCGGTACCATCCCCTGCGATGTTCGAACGGACCGCGTTGCCAGCCGGACCACGGGTGATCAGCGCCCGAGTACCCGCGGCACGCTCCGTGTCGATCGCCGCATACGTGCTGGCCGGGTCGCGCCTCGAGCAACCGGGCCAGATCGGTGTGGCCCATTTCATGGAGCACATCACCTTCAAGGGAACGACCGCCTACCCGTCCACGCGGGCTATCAGTGAGGCGATCGAAGGCGTGGGTGGCTCGTTCAATGCCGCCACCGACCGTGAATCCACGGTCTACTGGGTCCGCGTTCCACGCCGAGAGCTTGATCGGGCGATGGATGTCATCGGCGAGCTCATCGTCCGGCCGCGGCTGACCGAGGCCGACATCGAGAGCGAGCGAACGGTCATCATCGAGGAGGTGCGTTCCTACCTGGACGACCCGTCTGAGTACTGTCAGATCCTGTTCCAGACGGCGATGTTCGGCGATGGCCCCCTTGGGCGCGAGATCTGTGGTGAGGAATCGGAAGTCCGGGCCTTGCCGGTGAAGGCGGTCCACGAGTTCTGGCAAACAGCCTATCGACCGGCCAATGTCGTCGTCGCGCTCGCGGGCGACATCAGCCACGACGACGCCACCAGCCGTGCAGACGCGGCATTCGGGACCGGCGATGGGTCGATACCGGGCATCGAGCCGGCACCGACGCTCCCGGCCGGCGATCGCATCCGGACCGGCAAACGCTCCACAAGTCAGGCGCAGATCTGCCTCGGCGTGCCGGCCCTCCGTCGCGACCACCCGGATAGCTGGACGCTGGCGGTGCTCAACGCGGTCCTGGGCGACGGGATGAGCAGCCGCCTCTTTCTTTCGGTCCGCGAGGAACTCGGCCTCGCCTATGACGTCTCGTCAGGGTTGGTTGACTATTCCGACGCCGGTGCGCTCGAAGTCTCGGCAGGGGTCGATCCGGCCAGCCTGGGGGCGGCCATCGAGGCGATCCTCGTCGAGTTGGTCCGGTTGCGCGACGAGTTGGTCCCGGATCACGAGTTGATCAAGGCACAGCGATACCTGGCCGGCGGGATGGAGCTCCGGATGGACGATACCCGTCACGTCGCCTCGTGGATCGGTGGCCAGGAGGCGCTCCATGACCGCGTCTTGACCGTTGACGAGGCACTCGAGGCGGTCCAGGCGGTCGAGGCGACCGCGATCCAGCGGCTGGCCGGCGACCTATTCCGGGATGAGGCACTCCGTCTCTCGGTTGTCGCACCGGCCCGCTACCTGCGCGGCCTTGATTCACGGCTCACACTGCCGTCATGACCGCCGACACGACCGAGTTGAGCGCAGCGGAGACGCCCCCGTCGCGGCACATCGAGCTGGTCCTGGCGCACACTCACCTTCGGCTCGGGATGTTGCCCCTTGCCCGCACGGAGCTGGAGACCCTCGCCGCGGAGGGTGCCCTTGACTCTGGGGGACTGGTCGATCTGGCCGAGGTCCGTTGGCGAACCGGTGATCTCGTCGGTGCCGGCGAGGTGGCAGAGGCCGCGTTGAAAGGCGGAACCGAGGACCCGGTCGCGTTCGTCGTCGCATCCGAGGCAGCCTCGCGCGATGGGCGCCCGAGCGAGGCGCGCCGGCTGGCGATGCGGGCGCTCGCGATGACCCCCGAGAAGATCGACCTGATCTTTGCCGGGATGCCGCGATCGAGCGTTTGGGGGCCGGACGCCCACGAGCCGGCACCAACCGTCCAGACACTGTTCGATCGAGGGCCCGATCCCGTTCCGCCACTGGCCGAGTCGCACCCTGACGAGCCAAACCGGGGGAGTGCCACGCCCCAGTCCTCGCCGCATCCGATGACGCTCGGTCTCTGGGCGGGCGACGAAGAGGAGGATCCGGCCGCTTCGACGCTGCCGGAGCCGGCAGAAGCATTCGATGCAGGTCGGGAGGCGCTGGTCGAAGGCTCGTTCGACGAGGCCGCCTTCCGTCTCGGCCTTGCGTTGCGGCTGGCCCCGGCCCTCGCCCCGGCCGTCCTCGAGATCACCGATGGGGCGCGGGCGAGAAGTCTGATCCTGCTCCGTGGCGACGCCTACCGACAGGCTGGGCATGAGACCGAGGCGCGTCAGGCCTATGTCATCGCCGCGCGCGGCGGCTTGCCGGAGCGTCGATCGCGGGTGCGCATGAAGTCGACGCTGTCGGGTGCGGGTGCGACGGCAGCAGCGGGTCTCGCGCCACCTTCCGCCAGGGCCGATCCCGACATCCCGGACGAGGCCGAACCGATGGCCGCGACCGATCAGTCCGTGGCCGAAGCCGAACCCGTCGAGCCCATCGAACCAGCCGCGGCCGAACCAGCCGCGGCCGAATCATCCGCGGCCGAATCAGCCGCGGCCGAACCAGTGGCCGAGGCCGCGCCCCCAGAGCCCGACGCCACCGAGCCCGAGACCGAACCGATCGTCGTGACCGCCCAGCCCGAGTCGGCGACCGAGGTCGAGGAGACCCAGCCCGCGGTTGACGATGAAGTCACGGACCAGGCGATCGAGGATCGAGCTGGCGAACCGTAGGGCCAGGCCGACTTCCGATACAATCCGGCCCGTCCAGCCCGACCGTATTCAAGGTAGACATGCCAGGTACACAACGGACCCTCGTCCTAGTCAAGCCCGATGGCGTCCAGCGTCAGTTGGTCGGCCGCATCCTCGCCCGGTACGAGGCCCGAGGCCTCAAGCTCGTCGGACTCAAGCTCGTGCAGGTCGATCGCGACCTGGCTGAGCGGCACTACGAGGCGCACCGCGAGAAGCCGTTCTACGCCGGCCTGGTCGAGTTCATCATCTCGGCGCCCCTGGTCGCGCTTGCCTTCGAGGGTCCGAACGCCATCGCGGTCATCCGGTCGATCAATGGCGCGACCCGTCCCCATGAAGCTGTGCCAGGCACGATCCGCGGCGATTTCGCGCTCGAAACGGCGCAGAACATCGTCCACGCGTCCGACAGCCCAGAGGCCGCCGCGACGGAGTTGGCCTTGTGGTTCGCTCCAGGTGAGTTGCTCGACTATGCACGCGATATCGATCGCTGGGTGCT
>SPCO01000110.1 GCA_004525275.1 Thermomicrobiales bacterium
CCGCGCGCGACGTGGCGATAGGCAATGAGGCGAGCGGACCCCATGCTAGATTCGGCTCCATGACCGACCGACCGGCCGACTGGGCTGAGCGCCGGCGAGCCTGGGAAGCGGAACGGTTGCGGCCGGCTCTTGATCGGGCCCCTGAACGGCGTCCGCGCTTCTCGACGATCAGTGACCTGCCGATCGAGTCGCTCTACGGCCCATGGTCGGCCGAAGAGGGTGACGCGCTCGATCAGATCGGGCTGCCGGGCCAACCCCCATTCACGCGTGGGATCCACCCGACGGGCTATCGCAGTCGGCTATGGACGATGCGGATGTTCGCGGGGTTCGGGGCGGCCGAGGACACGAATACCCGATTCCGCCAGTTGCTCGCGGCCGGCCAGACCGGGTTGTCGATCGCCTTTGACATGCCGACCCTGTACGGCTACGACTCGGACGACCCGGAAGCGGAGGGCGAGTTCGGGACGTGTGGCGTTGCCATCTCGAGCCTCGCCGACATGGAAGTCCTGCTCGCCGGACTTCCGCTCGACCGGGTCTCAACATCGATGACGATCAACTCGCCGGCCGCCCCGATCTGGGCGATGTACATCGTCGCTGCCGAGAAGGCCGGTGTCCCGCGCGCTCACCTGGAAGGCACGACCCAGAACGACATCCTCAAGGAGTTCGTGGCCCAGAAGGAGTTTCTGTTCCCCCCGGCGCCGTCGATGCGCCTGGTGACCGACACGATCGAATTCGGTACGCGCGAACTGCCCCGGTGGAACACCGTTTCGATCTCCGGATATCACATCCGAGAGGCAGGCTCGACCGCCGTCCAGGAGCTGGCGTTCACGATCGCCGACGGAATGGCCTACGTGCAAGCGGCGATCGCTCGCGGTCTCCGCGTCGATGACTTCGCGCCGCGGCTCAGCTTCTTCTTCAATAGCCACAGCGACTTCTTCGAGGAGATCGCCAAGTTCCGCGCCTCGCGCCGCATCTGGCATGCGCTGATGACCGACCGGTATGGGGCCGAAAACGAACGATCAGCCTGGATGCGATTCCACACGCAGACCGCGGGTGTGTCGCTGACCCCCCAGCAGCCGCTCAACAACCTGACCCGAGTGGCCTTGCAGGCACTCGCGGCGGTGCTCGGGGGAACGCAATCGCTGCATACCGACGCGTACGACGAGGCCCTCGCGGTCCCGACCGCAGCAGCCGCCATGCTGGCTCTGCGGCAACAGCAGATCATCGCCGAGGAAAGCGGCGTGGACGCCACGGTAGATCCGCTGGGAGGGTCCTGGTTCGTCGAGGCGCTGACCGATGAGACCGAGCGCCAGGTCTGGCGGTATCTGGACGAGATCGACCGGCGCGGCGGGATGGTGGCGGCCATCACCGAGGGCTATCCGCAGCGCGAGATCGCCGATGCAGCCTACCGATACCAGCGTGAGTTCGATGCCGGGGAGCGCCGGGTCGTCGGCATCAACGCCTACGTCGATGAGGCCGAGGTGATGTCGATCCCGGTCCTCTCTGTGCCACCCGGTTCCGAGGAGCATCATCTCGCTCGCCTTGGGCAGACCCGGCGAGATCGTGACGCGAGCGCCGTCGAAGCCGCGCTCGCCGGTCTGCGCGAGGCCGCGTCGCGGCCCGAGTCAAGCGACAGCAATCTCATGCCTCATTTCATCCGATGCGCCCAGGCCTATGCAACGCTGGGCGAGCAGTGTCTCGTCCTCCGTGAAGTCTTTGGCGAGTATCGAGAACCCGTCGCAATCTGATCCCAGACCGGCGCCTGGACTGCCACCGCCGAATGCGGCAGAGGCTCTACCATGTGGACATGTACATGGACTCGCTCGAGTATCTCGAGGAGGAGCGCGAAGCCTGGCGCCCATTCGAGGCGCTCGCAGAACTCACCGACGCGCAGCTCGAACTCCCGGTCGAGGCCGCTCACGGGTGGTCGGGCCGGATGTTGATGGGCCACATGTTGGCGTGGCAGGCCGTCGCCCTTCAGGTGGCGACGGAGCTCGCCGTCAACGAGTCGAGTGCGACGATCGCCCGCATCGATGCGGACTGGTCGGCCCGAGGCGGTGAGATCGTCAATGCCGAGATCGATGCGACCTGGGCCGAGATCCCGATGGCTGACCTTCGGGAACGGTTCCGGACCCAGCCCGGGGAGCTCCGCGGATATCTCACGGTCGTGCCCGAATCACGCTGGCTCAAGCATGCCGAGAATCTTCGGACGATCTCGGATGAGACGCTCAATCACTATCAGGAGCATCAGGGCGAGCTCGACGCCGTCCTGGCCGCGGCTGGTCGGTGACCCTCGGCAACCGATTGGCGGAGGCGAGCATCGATCTCGCCGGAGCAGCGATGACGACGTCACCCGACGGCGGTCTCACCTGGGCGCGCGGAGACCGGCCGTTCGCGACGGTTTCGGCGGATGGCTCGAATGCCGAGTTCGGGCTCGATCCGGCGGTCGCCGAAGCGGCCCTGAGGACGCCCGACGTCTCACCGTCCGAGGTGGGACCGGGCTGGGTCCGGTTCGCCCCGGCTGCGCTCGACGACCGCGCGATCGATCGGGCCGTCGCCTGGTTCGCGTCGGCGCACCGACGCCTTCAGCCGCGGAACTGAGCCGCGGCTGCGGTGCGCGTCAGTCGGCCGAGACTGGCGCGTACTCGGACAGGCCGAATTCGCGCTCCAACACATCGAGCGGGCGGAATCCCGGTCGACCGATCGGCTGCTTGCCGCCACCGGGAAAGAACGCGATGAACGGGATGCTCAGCACGTTGAAATGCTGCGATGCGCGGGGGTTGGCGTCCACATCGATCTTGACGACCTGGATCGCGCCGTCGTACTTCTCAGCGGCCTTCTCGATCTCCGGCGCGACCATCTTGCAGGGCTGGCACCAGCCGGCCCAGAAGTCGACCAGAACGGGCTTGTCGTTGTTGAGGACCAGCTCCATGTAGGTCTCGTCCGTCGCGTGAATGATCTCTGCCATGGGATCCGGTTCCTTTCGTGTGCGCTAGCGCGCGATATCCTGGATGAGTCGATAGGCTTCGAGGACCCGAGGGTCCGCAAGTCGGTAGAAGATGGTGTTCCCATCCCGCCGGCTGGTAACCAAACCTGCATTGCGCAGGACGGCCAGGTGCTGGCTCATGTTGGGAACCTGACAACCGACCCGCTCGCTGAGTTCCGTCACGGATAGCTCGCCGATCGCGAGCGACTCCAGCACGCACAAACGCTTCGGGTCCGCGAGGGCGCGACCGACCGACGCATAGCGCGCTCGTTCGACGTCCTCCGAGATTGGCGAGCGATCCAACACGCATTGAAGGTATCAGGACTTGCGCAAATACGCAAGGAGTTCCTGGTCAAGCGATATGCGCCGGGTGAATCGTGCCGAGTGGCGGGGCCGAGTGCGGCCAGCCATACTCCCGGCCATGCCCGTCTTACCGGATCACCGGGTCCCGGTGGCCGACTTCGAGGCCGCCCGCGCTCGGATCGCACGAGTCGTCCATCGAACGCCGCTGCTCACGTCCTCGACGGCGGCCACGTGGCTGACAGCGGCGACCGGCGTCCGACCGGCTGATGGGCTCGTCTACCTCAAGGGCGAGCACTTGCAGAAGACCGGCTCGTTCAAGGCTCGCGGGATGTCCAACCGGGTCATGACCCTGACGGACGAAGCCCGAGCCCGAGGCGTCATCACCCTGTCCGCTGGCAATGCGGGCCAGGCGTATGCCTGGGCTGGTCGAACGGTCGGTGTGGCTGTGACGGTCGTCATGCCGGCCGGCGCCGTGCCATCGAAGGTCGAAGCGTGCCGAGCCTACGGTGCGCGAGTCGTCCTGCACGGCGCCCACGTCGGCGAAGCCCTCCGGGAGATGGAGCGGATCCGCGAGATCGAAGGTCTGCGATACGTCCCACCCTTCGACGATCCGGCCGTGATCGCCGGGAACGCCTCGGTCGGCCTGGAACTACTCGAGGATCTGCCGGAGGTCGATGTCGTCGTGGTCGGCGTCGGTGGTGGCGGTCTGATCTCCGGTGTGGCCGCGGCGATCAAGGAACGGCGCCCTTCGGTTCGGGTCTATGGCGTCGAACCAGAGGGGTCGAAGGCGGTCAGTCTCGCGTTGGACGCCGGCGAGGTCATCCAGATCCAACCCGACAGCATCGCCGACGGATTGAACGCCCCGTTCGCCGGTGAGTGGACCAAGGCGATGTGCGAGCACTATCTCGACGGCATCATCCTGATCAGCGATGCCACCATCCTCGCCGGTATGCGGTTCGCGATCGAGCGGATGAAGCAGATCCTCGAACCGGCCGGAGGGGCAGCCTTGGCTGCTGTCCTGGCCGGCCGGATCCCGATCCGTGAAGGGGAGCAGGTTGCGGTGGTGGCGTCCGGCGGGAACGTTGATGTTGGCCGGCTCGGCGACTTCCTCGCCGCCGCGGGACCGTTGCCCGGCGATTCCGCCTGATCCCCTCGCCGCGCAGGGCGGTCAGTCGACGCCAAGCTCATGCAGGCGCTCGTCATCGATCCCCAGGTGGTGGGCAAGCTCATGGACCACGGTCACCCAAACCTCATCGGCCAGATCATCCGGATCGGCGAAGTCCTCCTCGAGGGGCAGACGAAAGAGCGTGATCCGGTTGGGGATCGGTGCCTGATCGGCGCCCCACTCGGTCCGAGGGACCCCCTCGTACAGGCCGTAAAGCGTATCGCCATCGGGAATCTCGTTCTCACTTCGTTGGTCTGCCGATGGTTCGTCGGCGATGATGATGGCGACTTCGTTCAATGCATCGGCGAAGGGCATCGGGATCGTGTCGAGCGCCGCGCTGACGAGGTCCTCGAATGGGCGGTGGCGCGAACGAGTTCGAGCGGAGCGAGCTCCGCGACGGCGCTTGACCATGGCGCCCGTATCCTAGGTCCATGGAGCCGGCTGGGTATGTGGTCGTCGTCGATCCCGGGGACCGCATCCATTTCCTCGACTGGGGTGGCGCCGGGCCGGGTGTGCTGCTCATCCCCGGCTTGTCCAACACCGCCTGGGCGTGGGCCCCGGTGGCTCGGCGACTGCAGGCGGTCTGCCACGTGGTGGCCATGGACCTCCGGGGTCACGGGCTCTCGGATGCACCGACCGAGGGGTACGAGCAGGCGACCCTCGCTGACGACGTCATCGCCGCGGCCGAGGGATCCGGCCTGCTGGCGGAGGACGACGACCGGGTGATCCTCGCCGGGCACGGGTTCGGTGCCATCGTGGCTGCCTGGGCCGCGCTCGAACTCCGTGAGCGATGCGTCGGCCTGGTTCTGGTGGATGGCGGCTGGGAATCGGTCGAAGAGGCGAGCGGACTCGATGTCGAGGAGTTCCTGCGTGGCCTCGATGAGCCGCCCGAGGTGATGCGCTCCATGGCCGCGTTTCTGGCCGATCGCGCCGCCTTCGATCCCGCGACCTGGGATGAAGAGCAGGAGCGTGCCGCGCGCGCGACCGTCGTCGAGACCCACGCCGGCAAGGTCGTGCCATCGACCCGTCCGCATGCGATGGAGGCCAGCGTTCGAGCCATGTTCAGGTACCGTCCGTTGACGGTGCTCGCGGCCGTCGCCGCGCCGGTCATCGCCATTTCCGCCAACGACGACACGGGCTCGCGGGCGACCGCGCTGATCGCAGCGTCCGACGTCAGGGAGCGTGCGGGCCATGGGCGTATCCGCGCCGCGTCGTTCCCACGCGACGGGCACAACCTGATGCGCTACCGTCCTGAGGCGGTCAGCGAGGCCATCCGGTCGGCGGCCGACGAAACGCACGG
>SPCO01000075.1 GCA_004525275.1 Thermomicrobiales bacterium
ACCAGGTCTGCCGACTTGCCGACCTCGATCGAACCGAGCTCAGCGTCGAGATGATTGACCCAGGCACTCCCGTTCGTGTAGCCAGCGAGTGCCTCGATCAGTTCGATTCGCTCATGCGAGAACAGCGGCGGCCCGGCATCGCGATCGTCCTCGCTGACCCGGCTGACCGCGACCTCCATCCCGAGCAGCGGGTTCGCCGTCGAAACGCTCCAGTCCGAGCCCATCGCCAGTTTCGCGCCCGCCCGCAGGAGGGACCCGAACGGATACTGCCACGATGCTCGTTCCGGTCCCAGGAACGGGATCGTCAGCTCGTCCATCTGCGCCCCGTGGCAGGCCCAGTACGGCTGGGCGTTGGCAACCACGTCCAATGCCTGGAAGCGCCCGATGTCGTCCGGGTGGATGACCTGGATATGGGAGATGTGCGGGCGCGTGTCGGACGGCCCGTTGGCCTGGCGCGCGGCTTCGATCGAATCGAGCGCCTCGCGCGCGGCCCGGTCGCCGATGGTGTGGAAATGGACCTGGAACCCGAGCGCGTCCAAGCGCGTGACGTGATCGCCGAGGGTCGACGGATCGAGCATGCTCGCGCCGCGTTCGGCTGTCGGCTGACCCGTGGCATCGAGGTATGGCTCCAGCAGCGCCGCGGTGAGATTCTCGACGATGCCATCCTGGAACAACTTGACGCTCGTCGGGCTGTAGCGGTTGAGCGTCGTTCGGTTGCGGCGCTCCACGAGCTCGTCGATCTGCCCGGCCCCCCGGTCGCCATGCCAAGTCAGCGCCCCGACCACGCGAGCGGTCAGATCGCCCGCGCCGGCCAGGGACGTGTAGGCGACCTCGGCTTCATGTGGCTCGACGCTTGCGTCCTGCCAATGGGTGATGCCCAGGCCGTGGAGCTCGGTCTGCGCTGCCCGCAGGCCGGCCACGAGATCCGAAGCCGCCGGTCTCGGGATGAGACGCTCGACGAGCGTATCCGCGTCCTCCTGGAGGGTCCCCGATGGTCGCCCATCAGCGTCCCGGTCGATGCGCCCACCGGGCGGATCGGGCGTATCGACACCGAGCCCGGCGGCCTCCAGCGCCGCCGTGTTGGCCCAGGCCGTATGGCCCTCCCGACTCCAGAGCATCACCCGGCGGCGGGGGGAAACTCGGTCGAGGTCGGATCGATGCGGCAAGCCGCCCGGGAAATCGGTCATCGACCAGCCATCCCCGACGATCCAGTCTGCCTCGGGGTTGGCCGCAGCGTACGCGGCGACGGTCTCGAGGTAGGCATCCAGTCCATGTTGTTCGCTCAGGTCGCACTGCAGCCGGCTGAGCCCGGCCATCACCGGGTGCGTGTGAGCGTCTCCGAACCCGGGGGTCACCGTCCTGCCGCGGAGGTCCAGGACCCGAGTACGCGTGCCGATCCCGGCGCGAACATCGACATCGCTTCCGACGGTCACGATCCGGCCGGCGCGGACCGCGACCGCGCTGACAACACGCCGCCGCCGATCCATCGTGGCGATGCGGCCGTTCATCAGGACGAGGTCGGCGTGCCGCTCGAGGGCCATGGGCCGAGGATGGCATGTGCCCGCTCTCCGCGTCGACACATCTCACCCATCGCGACGGCGTAGCATCGTGCGATGACCAGCGTTGATCTGCTCCACGCGGGTTACGCTCGGCCGGATGGCCATGTCGGCAGTAGTGTCGTCCTCGTCCGGGACGGCGACGCGCTCATCGTGGCGGATCCTGGGATGGTCGCCCGACGATCGCTGATCCTCGATCCGCTGGCCACGTTGGGCGTGGCTCCAGGGGATGTCACACACGTGTTCTTGAGCCACCACCATCCCGATCACACCGTCAACATCGCGCTCTTCCCGAATGCTGAGGTGGTCGACTTCTGGGCGCGCTACAGAGACGACCTGTGGCTCGATCACGAGGGGGACGGCTACCGCCTGGGCCCAAACAGCGAGTTGTGGTCGACCCCGGGCCATACCGAGGAGGACGCCACACTGGTGGTCACGGCTGACGACGCTGTCTACGCGCTGACCCACCTGTGGTGGCGCGAGGATCGAACGCCGGAGGTGGACCCCCTGGCGTCGGACCAGGCCGCGATCGAGCGGGGCCGGACCCGAGTCCTGATGGTGGCCGACATCGTGATCCCCGGTCACGGCGCGCCGTTCCAGGTCCGACGCTGACCTGGGTGGCAGGCAGACCGCCGCTGCCACTCAGCGACCTGAACGGCGGGCCACGATGTTCAGTCGGACGTAGTCGATCATCGGCTCGGGAAGGCGGGCCGCGACCTCATGGACGAACGCATCCCGCTCAGACGCAGGCAGGCGCTCGAGGTGCGCGCCGAGGATGACCGTTCGGAGATAGGTCTCAAACGGCTCGCCCGGCTCGAACCACGTCGGTTCGTCATGCAGCCAACACTCGATGTCGACGAAGCCCGCCGCGTCCAGGCGTCGGACTGTGTCGATCGGTCGCTGGAAGTTCAAGTCGCCAAGCCAGCCGTCGCCGAGCGTCCCGAGGAGCCGCTGCACAGATGCGATGTTGTCGCCCCCGCCGCATTGCGCCACCAACCAGGCACCGGGGCGCATGACCGCGGCCAGATGGCCGAACAAGGCATCGTGGTCGGCGATCCAGTGAAACGTGGCCGTGGAAACAACGGCGTCTACCCTCCCGTCGATCGGGAGTGGCTCACGCAGGTCGGCGACGATGAACTCGATGCGGTCCGCGAATCTGGCGAGGCGCTCGCGGGCGGCCTCGATCATGGCCGGTGATCCATCGACGGCCAGGATGCAACCGCCGGGCAGCCGGTCGGCGAGCATCTCAGTGACTCGGCCGCTTCCACAGCCCGCGTCCAGGACCCGTTCATCGCCGTCGAGCGGCAGGCGATCCAGCACGAGTGTGCCCCATCTCGCGGCCGGGTCGGCGACCCGGTCGTACGTTCGCGCATCCCAGTCGCGGAGCATCGGTTACGTAGCCTGTGCCGGCGGTTCCGCGGACGGTGTCGGGGCCGCCGCGCGCGTCGGCGACGGCTCGCGCAACCCATACCATGACACCAGCGCGCCGACGACGAGCAGTCCGGCGCAGGCGAGCATCGCCAGGTGGAATGCCTCGATCGACGCCTGGTTGGAGGCCAGGATCTGTGCCGAACTGGCCCCCTGGGCGGGCGGGTTGAGCGGCTGGAATGCCTTGCGGACCACCGCATCGGTGGTGTCGATGCCGGTCGCCGCGCCGAGCGATGCGTAGTACACCGCGCTGATCGGGATGAAGATGAGCGCACCGAGGAGGGGTTGGCCGACCCGCGAGATCGAGTTGTTGACTGCCGATGCAACCCCGGAGAATCGGCCCGAGACTGAGCCCATCAAGGTGGTTGTCAGCGGCGCGACCACGAGCGAGATCCCCATCCCGAGGAGCAACGCGAAGGGCAGGATGTCCACGAACACGGAGACCGGCGGGACGAGGCTGGCCGGGTCGTCGATCGACGCCGGCCAGGCCGCCGAATCGATCGGCAGACGTGTGTACCAGAGCGCCGCCGCCGCCATCAGGAGGGGGCCGGCCACGAGGAACAGCCTCGATCCAGTGCGGCCCGCGATCGTGCCGATCCTGGTCGAAAAGAACACCAGCATGATCCCCGTCGGCAGGAAGACGATCCCGGCCCCGAGAGCCGTGTAGCCGAGGGCGCCCTGGAGGATCACGGCCTGGTAGAAGAGCATCACGTACAGGCCACCGTAGATGAAGAATGTCGCGAGGTTGACCGATGCGAATACCGGCGAGCGAAAGAGCTCGAGCGGCACGAGCGGATGCGGGCGGCGGGCCATCAGGATCGGGAACGCGATGAGCGAGATCAACCCGATTCCGATCGCGATCCAGGCGGCTGGATCCGCCCACGCGTTGGCTCCGCCGCGAATGACCCCGAACGCCAGGCCACCGACGGCCAGCGCGGCCACGAGCGCCCCGAGCCAGTCGAACCGGCCGGTTGCCTCCTCGTCCCGCGATTCCTGCACGTAGCTGAGCGTGGCCCACAGCGCAACTGCCAGCAACGGGACGTTGATGAGGAAGGCCACCCGCCAGCCGGCCGTGTCGACGATCGTCCCGCCGATGAGCGGTCCGAGGACGACCAGCGCCGAGGTCGCAGCGGTCCAGATGCCGAACGCCCGGGCCCGCTCGAGCCCGTCGAATGCGTGTGTGATCAGCGCGAGCGAGCCCGGGATGAGCAGCGCGCCGGCCGCGCCCTGGAGCAGGCGGCACAGGACCAGGATCTCGAGCGTCGGTGCCAGACCGCAGAGCGCAGAGGTCAGGCCAAAGCCGACCAACCCGATGGCGTAGACGCGGCGACGTCCGTAGTAGTCGGACAGTGCGCCGGCAAGGATGAGCAGGGCCGCCAGCACGGCCAGGTACCCACCGACGATGTACGCCTGACCCTCCAGGACACCGATGATGGAACCGGGCAGATCCTGACCGATATGCCGCAGGGCGGCATTGACGATGGTCCCATCCAGAAAGACTGTCCCGGAACCGATGACGGTGGAGACGAGGGTCCAGCGTTGGCGGGGTGTCACCGGGGCAGTGTCGCAGCGATTCCGGGATCCGGGCAAGGTGCCGCTAGACTCAACGGATGTCCGGACCCGTGGCGCTCGTTGGCGCTGGTGAGTTCCTTCCCGCGATGGCCGGGTTCGATGGCGCCTTGTTGGCCTCGGTCGGTCGAACCAGGCCGCGGGTCGCGATCCTGCCCACCGCGTCGTACCCTGACGGTGAGGACGTGTTCGCCGACTGGGCCGCCCGTGGTGTCGAACATTTCAGCCAGCTCGGTGCGGAGGTCGAGCCCGTGCTCATCCGCCGTCGTGCCGATGCCGACGATCCAGCGGCGGCCCAGGCCATCGGGGAGGCCGACCTGATCTACCTGTCGGGCGGCAAGCCGTCGTACCTCCTGCAAGTGCTCGAAGGTAGCGCGGTGGCCCGGGCGCTGACGGATGCCCATGCGCGTGGGGCCACCCTGGTCGGCTGCTCGGCCGGCGCCATGGCCCTGGCCGATCGGACCTTCGACTTCAGGTTTCGGATCGTGCCCTGGCCGCTGCGCTGGCGGGACGGCCTCAGGCTCGTTCCAGGGATGTCTGTCGTCCCTCACTACGACGCCTGGCCAGAGCCGATGTCGGCGTTGATCGCGCTCCAGGCGCCCCGGGCCTCCGTGGTCCTGGGGATCGACGAGGACACCGCTGTCGTGGGTCGGGACGGGGTCTGGCACGTCCACGGAACGTCAAGAGTCACCGTCTGGCGGGGCCGACATCGGGAACGCTTTCGCGCAGGTGAGACCTTCCGGCTCTGACTCGAGCTCGTCAGTCGGGTCGAACGGTCCGGAAGCAGTCCGAGCAGTAGACCGGACGATCCATGCGCGGCTGGAACGGAACCTGGGCCTGGTTGCCGCAGGACGAGCAGATCACGGCAAAGTACTCGCGGTCCGCGCGATCCTCGCCGCGCTCGTAGCCGCGTGGGCCGCCGATATCGCGAGCGTCGTAGCCTCCGTCGCGACTGGCCCGGCGACTGGCCCGGCAGCTGGTGCAGCGCTTCGGTTCGCTCACGAAGCCCTTCTGCTGGTAGAACTCCTGGTCGGCCGCGGAATGGATGAACTCCACGCCGCAGTCAACGCAGTTCAGGGTTCGATCGACGTAGGTCACGATGCTCCTCCGAGGGCGTGGATAGGTTCGGAGGTGCGCCATTCGCGGGCGACCGCAGGCGGCGTCGGGACGCGAGGGACTTGCGGAAGAAGCCGGGACGCGAGCCCAGGTGCCGATGTGTGGTCCCTGTTCGCTCGGGGCGCACCGGTTCAGTGCCGCGAGGATACAACGAGTCGCCGAATCAGGCGGACGACGCCCACGGCCGCGGGTGGCGAGTCTGACACCGTACCTGTCACAATGGCGATGGACCTTGACGTCAGCGAGCGGGGAGTCATGGGGGCGCCTCGCTCGCACCATCGCCTCGGGCCCCGAGGAGGCACTCCGCTACCTGATGCTCAGGATCATCCATACCGCGGACGTGCATCTGGGCGCTCGTCATGACGATCTCGGTGAGGTTGCGGCTGCCCAGCGCGAACGCCAGTTCGCGGCATTCAAGGCCGCCGTCGATCTCGCTCTGGCGGAAAAGGTCGATCTCTTTCTCGTTGCCGGCGATCTCTTCGATTCGAATGTGCAGCCACGGCGCTCGGTGGAGCGCGTCGTCGCCGAACTCGCCCGACTCGCCGGCGCCCGGATCCGGACGGTGATCATCCCGGGGACCCACGACGTCTACGATCGAGCTTCGATCTATCGGGCCTACGACCTGTCAGCCATGGCCGGCAGCGGCCCTGACGACGAGATGGTCACGGTCCTGAACCCCTCACAGCCCTCGGTCCACTTGACCGCCCTCGATGCACTCGTGTCTGGAACGGTCTTCGACACGAAACGCGCGCCGTTCAGCCCACTCGGGGGCGCAGCAGCGGTCGAGGGCGAGCCGGCCTCGTGGCGGATCGGGATGGTTCATGGATCGATCGCGATCCCGGGCAAGACGGATCGGGATGAGGTCGTCATCACGACCGACGAGATCGCGGCCAGCGGCCTTGACTATCTGGCCCTTGGCCATTGGCATTCCGCCCAGACCGGCACGGCCGGTTCGGTGACCTACGCGTATGCGGGGGCGCCCGAAGCGGTCGCCTTGGATCAGGATCGGGCGGGCAAGGTCCTGCTCGTCGAGCTTGAAGAGCGAGCCGGCAAGCGCTCGGTCACGGTCCAGGAGCGGCAGGTCGGTCAGACGAAGTTCGCCAAGCAAGAGATCGATGCGGCCGAGATCGCGAGCCAGCCCGCGCTGGTGGACTTGCTGGCGGCCCAGGCGGATCCGGATCTCGTCCTTGATGCTCGGCTGGTCGGCGTCCGGTCGGACGAGCTTGATCTGGACCTGGCCGAGATCGAAACGGCCCTTGGACCGTCGTTTCTCAAGGTTCGCGTGCGTGATGTCTCGATCCCCGCCTTGACCGCGGGACCGCTCCCGCCCGAGGACACCATCGCCGGCTCCTTCATCCGCGATCTCGAGTGGCGGATCGCCGAGCTTGAAGCAACCGGCTCCGGCACCGAAGCCGCCGAAACGCGTGATGCCCTGCGACTCGG
>SPCO01000167.1 GCA_004525275.1 Thermomicrobiales bacterium
TACCCCCCAACGTGGGTCGCCACACCCGGATCGGCCAAATTCGCAGATACCTATGACGGTTATGACTATCCATATGTCTACATCTCAAGGGATACGGTACCCGGCAGCGTTTCTATCAGCCGCACCGTGACCTCCGACATCGCGTACTACAAGAGCCACTACAAGGCCAAGGTCATATCCAACAAGGCGATCAAGCTCAAGGGCTGGTCGGGCCGGATCGTCACCTACAAAGGCAAGGACGGCCGCCTCAATGTGATCATCCAGAAGATCATCCTCGCCAAGGGCAGCGTCGGGTACTTCCTGACGATGATCGGCGAGGCGTCGACGGCGGACGCGGACAAGGCCGTGTTCAAGAAGATGTACCGGACGTTCAGGCCGACCTGAGGCGTGCGGGTCGCTGCACTCCGGCGCCCGGTCCAGAACGCTTCGTGGCGCAGGCCGAAGTCCGTCTCGGCGTCGCGGTCCGGCCGCCAGCTGGGCGCACGTTCCTCCCCGACTGGCGGCGGTCGCGTCCGGCGCTGACCCGGGGCTAGCCAGTGACTGGCTGGACCGACACCCAGCTGTCCTCCCAGATCATCTCGATCGGGCCATAGTGCCATGGCGTGAAGAACCCTTTGAACTGTTTCCGGGACAGCTTCTTGTCTGGCCGCATGTCGTAGCCAAATGTCGTGCTTTGGAGGCCCCACAGGGGGCCTACGACGCGAACGCTCGTCACCCGGAAGTCGTTGGTTGCGCCCGGATCGGCGGTCGCGCTGAATCCGGTCAGCACCCACGCGTGATTACCGTGGGCGACCGTCACGCCGACCGGAAGCTGGTTCTTGCGCAGGTTTTTGACAGCCGATCGGAGGGCGGACTTGAAGCTGCCATCGGCGCGCAGCCGATAGCGGTCATCGACGTAGCGCCGCAATCCGGCAGTCCAGCCCGCGGGATCGACCCCGTCCGAGACAGGGATCACGTACCGATTGTGCGCTCGCATGTAGTCGAAGTAGCGCTTCTGCGCAACCCGCGAATGGTTCGTCTTGTGATCCACGATGTTCCTGATGATCTGAATGTCCGCGGCCGTGCACCAGCGCCAGGTCTTCTGTGTCGAGAAGACACCCGAGCGGTAGAGATCGACGCCGCCCGTCCACTGCGACGCTGCTGCGACCGACTGCCCGGGCAGTGCCACGGCCGTCGTGCCGACGAGCTCCGCGGCCAGCAGAAGGGCGAGGAACATCCGGGCCAGCATCCCCCTATCCTCGCGCTGTTCGGGAAATCGCGCCTGCCTGGACCCGCGTGAGCACTTCAGGTCTGGACGCGATCCGCACTCGGCGGAGGTGCGGTCATGGGCCCATCCGACTCGGCCCTGGCGCTGGCGGTGGTCGTGGGCTGGTGCTATCGGTCAATGTCGACCCCGACGAGGATCGATCGACAATGGCAAACCCGCCGCGAGGCGGGGACGCAAAGCCACGGGCCTCACGCAGGTGGCCGGGCTGTTCGCAGCAGCGGCGTCCGCCATCCGCTGAGACTTCGCGGCCGCCGGGCTGAGACCGGGGGGCCGCGACTACGATCCGATGGACCCTGCTCGCGCTTCGAAACCAAGCCGGCGCGCATCGCGAACGGTCAGAGGTGCGATCCGTTTTCCAGGTGAACGCGCTCGCGGCCCCGGACGGGCGGGTGCCGGCGGCGAGGTCATCGGGCGTCTGGCCATGATCGGGACGATACACGGAGTCGGTGACCGCTAGCATCATCGCCATGGCCCTCCCCTCCTTCCGACGCATCGACCGCGCCGCCGTCCTTGCCTGCGTCGCGCTCGCGTTGGTCGGTTGGAGCAGCCTGTTGGTCCCGTCGCTCATTCGCTCGATCGAGCCAGCATTCAATCAGACCGACGCTGGGATTGGCGTCTTCTTCTTCGTCAACGCGATCGCCTACGTCAGCGGCTCGATGTTGGGCGGCGTGCTCACTGAACGCATCGGCAGACGCGTCATCCTGCCGATGGCCCTGGTCCTCATTACGGCCGGTCTTGCCGGGATGGCTGGGGCTCCGTCCTGGTCGCTCTTCCTGGTCGCGGCCGTGCCATTAGGTCTCGGAGCGGGCGCCGTCGATGGCGGCACGAACGGGCTGATCCTCGACCTGTACCCGTCGAGCCGTGGAAGGTCGCTCAACCTGCTGCACCTGTGTTTCAGCATCGGCTCGCTGGGCTCCCCCCTTGTCGTCGGGCGACTCGTTGAGATCGGGGTCGGCTGGCAGTCGATCGTCTTCGGGACGGCGCTGGTCGCGATCCCGCTGGCGCTCCTGCTGGGACTCGCTGACCAACCATCCGGACGACATGTCCACGCTGGGCCGGCAGGATCCGTCCGGATCGGGCTCGCCCTGCCACTCGTCGCGCTCGCGATCGCGATCGCCTGCTACGTCGGCTCCGAGGTCGGTGTCTCGCACTGGCTGGTCCGGTACCTCGATTCCGCGTCGGTCGGCCTGGCGACGTCGGCGCTGGCGCTGTTCTGGGGCGGCCTCACGATCGGTCGACTCATGAGCGCGAAGATCGGCGATCGATTCGACCACGCCCGATTCGCGGCGACAGCGGCGCTCGTGGCCGGTGTCACCCTCGCTGGGGCCGTCGCGGCGCCCTCCCTGGAGGTCTCCATCCTGTTGTTCGCGCTGGCGGGTGTCGCGTACGGACCGATCTATCCACTGATCATGGCCGTCGCCGGCGATCGCTATCCGGGTCGTAGCGCAGCCGTCAGCGGGTTCCTGGCCGGCACTGCCGTGATCGGCGCCATCCTGTATCCGCCGGTGATGGGCTTGATGTCGGTCAGCGTCGGGCTCGGCGCCGCGATGGCCGGCGCGGCGGCGCTGGCTGGCGCGTGCGCACTCGTGCTGGCGCTCATCGCACGGGGAACCTTCAACGGGCCGCGCGCAACCGCTTCCTGAGCATCGGGTACGGGACGCCCGATACGTCGAGCCGCCTCGCCCCGAGGAGACGCACGAAGCGCGTCATCCCGATCCGCAATGCCTCCGCGAAGGCGGCGTCTCGCCCATGGCTCGGCACCTCGAGCCAGAGTCCGAGGACCAGGAGTGTTCCGGTCTTCCGCTCCAGCTTTGGATCGAACCGACCGACCAGTCGGTCGCCCCACAGGATCGGCATCGTGTAGTAGCCGAAGCGGCGTTGGTCGAGGGGTTTGTAGACCTCCCACGTGTAGTCGAAGCCGAATACGGCCTTGGCGCGCCCGCGCGCGGAAACTGGATCGAGCGGCGAAAGGAAGGTGGTCTCGTCAACGGTCGTCGTGTCGATCGGGTCCCAGCCAGCCGGGGTTCGCCCGGCCTCGAGCTCCACGAGGACCACCCTATCGGACCCCGGGGCGAGTTGCGGCGCCTTCCAGCCTTCGACGCTGACCTCCACGAGGTCGCCCCGGTCGAGCCAATGTGCCCGCCAGGACGCCACCTCCGCGGTCGAGACGGACCGCTTCAGGAGAGAGTTGATCCCGTTGAGACGCGAGAGCCCGTGGGCCGCGACCGATTTGAGCACGAGCCGCCGTTCGGCCTCGTCATCCTCCAACTCGACCAGCGCCCAGGCCGGCGCTACCGCTTCGGTGGCGGCGTAGACGCGCTCGAACCGTATTCGTCTCGCGACCATCGCCTCGCCCACACGCCACAGGTAGTGGAGCGCGAGCGCACTGTCCTTGCGGCCGCGATAGCTATCGATCCGCGTTCGGTCGCCCATGGAGAAGTCCCGATTGCTGACCTCCCGACCGGACTGGAGGACAGCACGCATCTCGTCGATGGCCTCGGCGTGCTCTTTTTCGACTTCACGCCAATGACCCTGTTCGCGCTCTCGACGCATGAGCATCCGGAACGCTGGCAGTTCGTCCATCGGGCGGACCGCGAGCCAGCCGCCCCACTCAAAGAATGCTCGTCGTCCGTAGGTCAACGTCGCCCAATCATCGAGCGTGTAGTCCGCGACACGAGCGTGGAGTGCCAGGTCGTGGGCCCGGGCAACGGCGACCAGCGGATCGAGCTGAAGATCCTCCATCGCGCGCATTGCCGTGTCGGCCCCCTCCAGGCCCACCCAGCGGCGGCCGGGCCACAGCCCCTGTCGACCCATGATGTAGCGGCGAGCGGTGATGGCCGAGATCTCGATGGTCATGGTCGAGTCATGGTCGCAGAGCGGCTATCAGCGCGCCCGGAGGGTGTCGTCGGCCATGGAGCCGCGGATCGAGTCCGCACAGGGTCTGCGTGTCATCTCGCAGCCCTGAAGATGGACACATCGAGGGGGCTGGTCAATCCGACTTCATTCGCCTATCATGAGAAATGTCAAAGGCCGACCGGATCGTCCGGCGGCTAGAACGTAGCTCGACGCACACACTCGGACTCCTCTCACGACTGACGCGAGAAACCCGACGGGGTCGCGTTGGCTACCGAGAGGAGTTTTCGTTTTCGTGTACAACGACAAGAA
>SPCO01000131.1 GCA_004525275.1 Thermomicrobiales bacterium
CTGTCCGGCCGGACAGTGGTCGGATCATCGTCGGTGGGCGAGAACGACTCGCGCACTCCCCGGCGGAGGCTCGCCGCGGCGGCGTCGTCTCCGTCTACCAGGAACCTGCACTCATCCCGGACCTGGACATCCGATCCAATCTGCGCCTGACCCAGACGCCCGAGGCGCCATTCCGCGATTGGCTCGCCGAACTCGGGATCGACGATCTCCGCTTGTCGGAGCTGGCTCGAGACCTGCCCCTGGCTACCCTCAGGATCATCGACCTCGCGCGATCGCTGGCCATCGAGCCTGACCTGCTGCTGCTCGATGAAATGACAGCCGCGTTGCCCGCCAACCTGACCGAGCGCGTCCTGGCCGTGGTCGACGGCCATCGCGGCGCAGATAGGTCGGTCATCTTCATCTCGCATCGGATGATCGAGATCGCCGCCGTGTGCGATCGGGCGACCGTGCTCCGCGAAGGGGAGACGGTGGGCGTTGTGGATATGACCGACGGAGCCGAGGAACAGATCGTCGAGCTCATGCTCGGTGAGATCGCTCAGGCTCTGCCTGCTCGAGCAACCCCGGCGCCGGAGGGTGATGCCCGGCCGATCGATGCGACACCACGCCTCAGCGGGCGCTCGCTTGGCGCTCGCCGTCGCCTCCACGACGTGTCGTTCGACGTATTCCCGGGCGAGGTCCTGGGTGTGGTCGCGCTCGAAGGTCAGGGTCAGGATGAGATGTTCGACATCCTGGCGGGCTCATCGCGACCGACGGGCGGTGAACTCCTGGTCGACGGTGTCTCGGTCTCCTTCGGTCACCCTGCCGATGCCATCCAGGCTGGTCTTGTCTATGTGCCGGCCGATCGGGCGGAAGCGCTGCTCATGCAACGCAGTGTCCACGAGAACATCGCTCTGCCGTTCTCAGCTCGGATCCGGACCTGGGGGCCGATCAACCTCGCCGATGAACGGCGCAAGGTCAACGAGAGCATCGCGACACTCCAGATCGACACACGTGCCGGTGGTGAGGTTCGGCAACTATCCGGCGGCAACCAGCAGAAAGTGACGATCGCCCGCTGGGTGGCCGGCGGCGTTCGGACGATGCTCTGCTTTGATCCGACACGCGGGATCGATATCCGGACCAAGCACCAGATCTACCTGTTGTTGCGTGAACTCGCGGACGCGGGAGCGGCCGTCCTGTTCTACACCTCCGAATTGAAGGAGATCCAGCTCGTTTGCGACCGGACCATCGTGATCTTCGGCGGCCGCGTCGTGTCCGAAGTCGATGCCGCAGACGCGGACGAGCGGAACCTGCTGCGCGCGGCCTACCACTTCGATCCCGGGGAAGCGCTGCCCAAGGCGGCCCTGGCAGGGGCGCCGAGCGAGGCGCCGGTGGACCGATGAGCGCCGCGACCAACGCCGTCGATCGTTCCCGCGCCAGACCCGTGGACGCGCTTCTGGCGTGGGGCGGTCGCAATGCGTGGGCGGTCGGTCTGCTGGGTTTCCTGGTCGTCCTCCTTGCATTCACGAAGACGATCCAACCGAGCTATGGGGCGTCCGCGATCCAGGGGCTTGCCATCTCTGTCCTCCCGCTCGTGCTGGCCACCGTGGCCCAAGCGATCGTCGTCATCTCGGGCGGAATCGACCTGTCGATCGGCTCGATCATGGCGCTCACGAGCGTGGTCGCTGCGTCGCAGATGAAGGGTCAGGGCGAAGAGTTCGGCGTCGCGGTCGTGTTGGCCGTGCTGCTCCTCGGCATCCTGATCGGTGCGATCAATGGCAGTCTTGTCGTCCTGACCCGTGTCCCCGACATCGTCGTGACGCTGGCGATGTCGTTCGTGTGGGCCGGGTGCGCTCTGCTCGTGCTCAAGTCGCCAGGAGGCGGTTCTTCCGACTGGCTGAAGGAGCTGATCAAGGGGCCTCTGGTCAGCGAATGGGTTCCGAGAGCGGCCGTCGTGCTGATCATCGTCGTTGCGCTGGTCTGGATCCCTCTGCGGCGCGTGAGGCTCGGTCTGTCGATCTACGCGATCGGAAGCGACCGGCTCGCGGCCTTCAGGAGCGGCGTGTCGGTAGGCCGGACGAAGGTGATCGCGTACGCCCTGATGGGTCTATTCGCCGCGCTCGGCGGCATCTCCTTGACCGCGAGCACGGGGATCGGGACGCCGGTCCCGGGCCCGTACACGCTCCTTAGCGTGGCTGCCGTGGTCCTTGGTGGGGTCAGCCTGGCCGGTGGGCGTGGCGGGGTCTTCGGACCGATCGTGGCCGTCGTGATCCTACAGCTGATCCGGACCGACATGACGTTCCTCAGCGTCGACCCCAATCTCGCGGTGGTCGCGCAGGGTCTCATCCTGATCGGCGTGGTCATGGTCGGAAGCCTCATCCAACTGCGACGGAGCCGAACTTGAGCGGGGCCGTGGACAGCCAGAGCACGCGGAGCCCGTGGCTGACGTGGCGCGGTTTGAAGGTTCTGTTCCGCGACCGACCGATCATCCCGCTCCTGGTCCTGCTCGGCATCCTGGTCCTCCCGTCGGAGCTAGCGCGACCCGGGATCGTGAGCGCCGACTGGGCCAGCGTCATGATCCGCGCAGCAGTGCCGCTGGCGATCCTGGCTGGGTGCCAGACCTTGACGATGCTGACCGGAGGGATCGACCTCTCAGTCGGGGCAGTCGCCTCGATGGCCGGTTTCCTGGTCGCGACACTCGTGGGCGGCCAGGGGCTGGTCGTCGCGATCGCCGTGGCGTTGGCCGCTGCGGCGCTCACGGGGTTAGTGACCGGCATCGGAGTCGGCGTGTTTCGTGTCCATCCGCTGATCATGACCCTGGGCATGGGGCTCGTCGTCCTCGGCCTGGCCAACGTCTGGCAGCTGCAGATGGTCCAGACCGGGTCCGGCGTCGCGCCGGAGCTGCGGACGCTTGGTTCGGATCGGATGTACGGGATCCTGCCGTACAGTCTGCTCCTCTACGTGCCGGTGGTCGTCGTGATCCTGCTGGGCCTTCGCCGGTTCGGTTACGGTCGACTGCTCTACGCGATCGGTGACAACCCGATCGCCGCCCGATTGTCGGGCACGCGGGGTTGGCAAGTCCTCGTCGCCCTGTACATCATCTCGGCCGTCCTGGCCGCGATCGCCGGGTTCCTCATCTCAGGCCTGACCAACGTGGCGAGCGTCACGCTGGCCGACTCACTCGTTCTACCGTCGGTGGCGGCCGCGGTGATCGGGGGGACGTCGATCCTGGGCGGCCGAGGTGGATACGGTGGGACGATCATCGGTGCGCTCATCCTGACCATCACGAGCTCCCTGCTGACATCGCTCGGGTTGCCCGAGGCGGTTCGCCAGATACTGTTCGGGTCGATCATCGTCTTCGTGGCGGCGGCCTATACCCGGGTCACCAGCGACGCCTGATCGATCGTGAGCGACCACCCGGCCAGAAGCCGCCACCTCGGCCTCGACCTTGGCGGGACGAACATCAAGTGGGCCATCGTCGAGCACGACGGACGCGAATGGAACACCCTCGACCGTGACCAGACGCACACGCCGGCGGAGGACGGACCAGATGCCGTCGTGAGCCGGCTGACGACGATCGGCGCCGAGGCGATCCGCCGGCAACCGGGCGTTTCGTCGGTCGGCATCGGCGTCCCCGGGCTCTACGACCCGGTCGCGGGAACGACCCGCTTCCTGGTCAACGTGCCGGGTGACTGGGCGGGCCGACCCGTCGCGGCTCCGGTCGGGACGGCACTCGGGATCCCGGCAGCGCTGATCAACGACGCTCGCGCGTTCGGGCTCGCCGAACTCCGGCTGGGTGCCGGACGCGGGGCGCGCTCGATGGTCGGCCTGACCCTGGGGACTGGTGTCGGCGGCGTCATCGCCATCGACGGCCGGCTGCACTTCGGTCACGACGGGACGGCCGGCGAGATCGGCCACCAGACGCTCGACCCCGACGGACCACCCTGTGGTTGCGGCAACTACGGCTGCCTGGAGTCATTTGCCCGGGCCGACGCGATCGCGGCGAGGTGCGGGACGACGACCGTGGAGGCCGCCGTCGATGCGGCCCATGCTGGCGACCCCAAGGCGACGGACGGCCTGGCCGAAGTCGGGCGCTATCTCGGGATCGGGATCGGCAACATGATCACGACCATCTCACCGGACCGTGTCGTGATCGGCGGTGGGGTGGCGGCCGCCGGAGACCTGCTGCTCGACCCGATCCGACGTGAGGTCCGGCGTCACGTCTTCACGACATCGCTGGACGAAGTCAAGATCGTGACCGCAGAGCTCGGGATCTGGGCTGGGGCGATCGGGGCGGCGATCCATGGCGCAGAGGCAGCCGGCTGATGGCCGAGTCGAGCTACCGACCCCAGTACCGCCAGATCGAGCAGAACCTGCGCGAGCGAGTGGCGGCGCTGCAGCCGGGAGCGCGCCTGCCGTCCGATGCGGAGCTGGCCACCGAATTCGGGGTCAGCCGGATGACGGCCCGGAACGCCATGCAGCGCCTGGCCGAGGATGGTCTGATCGCGCGCGAGCCCGGGCGCGGCAGCTTCGTCGCCGAACCGTCGGCTTATCGGCGCGCAAACCGTCTCATGACGTTCACCCAGGAGATGCTTCGAGCCGGCCGCGTCCCAAGCTCGCGACTGCTGACGCGACTCATCCGCCCGTCGTCAGCCAACGAGGCAATGAACCTCGAGATCCCCGAGGGTCAGTCCGTCGTGCAGCTCGATCGGTTGCGACAGGCGGACGGTCAGCCCATCGCCAAGGAGTCGACCGTCCTGATCGGCGCCTGCGCCGATGCGGTGATGGCCGCTGATCTGGTCGACGGCTCGCTCCATGAAACGCTGGCCCGGGCCGGGTTCGTGCTCCGTCGAGGGACCGGCACGATCTCGGCGAGCGCGGCTACCACAGAGGACGCTCGACTCCTGGCGACGAGTCCGGGGAAGCCGCTCCTCGTGGAGCGCCGGATCATCATGGACGGGCGTGGCCGTCGCATCGAGGCGACCGAATCGCGCTATCTGGCCGACCGATATGGCCTCGTCGTGTCCTTCGACGTCGAGGCACCGGCGGCCCGCGTCTCGGACTCCTAGGCTGAACAGTCCCCGAGTTCCCCGACACCCGGGAGCAAG
>SPCO01000233.1 GCA_004525275.1 Thermomicrobiales bacterium
CCCGGTATCCGACGTCTGACGGCGTTGGGCCCGCAGTTCACCTTGGCGGTCTCACTCCATGCCGCGCGGGATCCGCTCCGCGACGTCCTCGTTCCACTCAATCGTCGCTGGCCGGTCGCCGAGGTCGTCTCAGCCGCGCGCGATCACGCGCGCACGACGGGCCGGCGGATCAGTTACGAGGTGACGATGATCGGTGGGGTGAACGACACTGAAGCAGACGCCGCGGCGATGGTCGAGCTCCTACGTGGCGACCACGCCCACGTCAATCTCATCCCGATGAACCCGGTCGCACACACGCCCTGGACAGCGAGTCCGATGCCGGTCATCGAACGCTTCGCAGAGATGCTCCGTGAAGCCGGGATCGAGACGACCATCCGGCGCAATCGGGGTCAGGAAGTCGGCGCCGCCTGCGGCCAACTCGCCGCCGAACGGGCCGGTCAACCCACGGCTCCGACCGTCGCCCGACGCCGGGCGCGACTCATCGCCGAGAGTGCGTCCGCGCTTCAGGGTGAACGTAGTCATGCGCCGGCACCGGTCGGGGTGGGGGAGTAGGTATGGCCGACGGACGAGCCAGGGTCGCCGCCAGCATCCTCGATGCCGACCTCTCTAACCTCGCCCACGCGGTCCAGCGTGTCGAGAGGGCCGGCGCGGATCGGATCCACCTCGATGTCATGGATGCCCATTTCGTCCCGAATCTGACCTTCGGGCCGAAGACGATCAAGCACTTGCGCCGGCGGACCGAGTTGCCCTTCGATGCGCACCTCATGGTCGCTGAACCGGGGCGATTCCTCGACGAGTATCTCGACGCGGGGTGCGATTCGATCACCATCCACGTCGAGATCGAAGAGGCGATCGAGCCGACACTGCGACGCATCAGGGAGGCTGGCCGCGCTTCCGGACTGGCGCTCAAGCCGTCGACGCCGCTGTCGGCGCTGGAGCCGTATCGCGAGTTGCTCGATATCGTCCTGGTCATGACCGTCGAGCCCGGATTCGGTGGCCAGACGTTCATGCGCGACGTTGCGGCCGCCAAGATCCTGGCCGCCAGGGACCTGCTCGACCACAAGGCGTTCGGGGCGGAGGTGCACGTCGACGGCGGCATCAACCGAGCGACCGCCGAGTTCGCCGGCGGGCTCGGGGTCGACATCCTCGTTGCCGGCTCGGCCCTCTTCCAGAAGGGTCACGACATGGCCCGTGAGATCCGACTGATCCGGGCGCTTGCGGATGAGGGTTTCCAATACACCCTGAATGATGGGGAGCCACCGATCCCCCGCGACAAGATGGTGAGCTTTACGTCGCTGCCGAAGTTCCTCGCGCTCCAGTTCATGGAGGAGATCGAGGCGGGCGGCATCCCGGTGATCATGTTGCGTGGTGATGGTCAGATCAATCCGGACGGCATGCGCGACTACGACATCCTCGTCCCGGCTTCCACGGAGGAGCTGGTGGTCGAGCGCCACGCCGCCGCCCGGGATGCCTACCTGACCAAGGCGGTCGCCTGGCGATCAGCCTTCGTGGTGGAACATGGGATCATCCCGCCGCCGGACCACCTGTGACGGCCGAGGCCGCGGCTGCGGCCGCGAAGACCGGGTTCGGCTACTTGGACGCCTTGAGCATCGTGCGCCGACAGCGGGTGCACACCAGGGCCTTCGTCGGCTGACCCTTCTGGTCGATGACGAGCGGCTGAAGATTGGGCTTCATGCGGCGGTGGGCTCGAACGCGGTTCATCCCAGACGACTGGGGATTGAAACCGCCCATCGATGTCTTGCCGCAGATCGCGCAGGAGCGGGCCATGCGTGGTCCTCATGGAAGTCGAGTGGAAGTTCCGGTGCCCGAAAGGGCCCGAACGGAGCGGTAGAATAGCACACGGTCCTCGACGACCGTGTGTGGGGGGAACCCTGACTCGCCCTCGCCAAGGAGGCCTCGCCCGCATGCCGACCCGACCGAACCCAGGACGATCGCTGGTGACCCACCAGGCGCTGGTCGATCTCGTTCGTGCCGCGACCCTCGGATCGTATGGGGTGACCGGGTTCGCGGGGGCCATCCCGGAGCGTCTCCTCGAAAGGGTCGGGCTCGCGCAGCCCGGCATCGTGGTCCGCTCCGGCGCGGCCATCGACATCGAACTCGACCTGACCGTCGCCTATGGAGTCCCGATCGCCGAAGTCGCCCGCCAGGTCGATTCGGCGGTTCGCTACGC
>SPCO01000056.1 GCA_004525275.1 Thermomicrobiales bacterium
CATTACCTGAATATCGGTTTCGGCCTCGTCGTCGCCATCGGCGTCGCCGTTCTGCTGATCGCTGCGGGACTCAACTACTACGACCAGCACCTGGCCTCGGTCGGCAGCGTGAATGGTCGATCCATCTCAAAGGATGCATTGCGAGACCGCGCCCAGGTCGACATCTGGCGCCTGGACGAGGCCAAGCGGCGCATCTCGACCGCCGTCGTGGCCGGCCGCCTGAGTCAGGCGCAGGCCGACCAGCAGCTGCAGACGATCGAACAGGCGCGCACCCAGATCGTCGGGATCTCGCTCGAGCGACTGATCGACGCCAACCTGCAGGCCCAGCTGGCAGCCGAGGAGGGCATCACGGTCTCGGACGATGAGATCGACGCCAGGATCATCGAGGACGCGACGACTCCCGAGCAGCGCCATGTTTGGGCGATCGAGGTCAAGCCGGTCACCGAACTCGGTGCGATCGAGCCGACCGCGGCCAAGAAAGCCGAGGCCAAAGTCAAGGCGGAAGCGGCGCTCGCCGATCTCAACGCGGGCAAGGCCTGGGAAGACGTCGCCATGACCGTCTCGACCGATACCGCGACGGCGCCACAGGGCGGCGAGCTCGGCTGGTTGCAGGCCGATGATTCGCGAGCCGATGAGGCATTTCTGAAGGCGGTCTTTGCGACCCCGGCAAATGAGCCGACCGCGATCGTCCTGGGCGAGGATGGCGTCTTCCGGATCGGCCGCGCCACCGAGATCACGCCCGAAAAGGTCGACACGGAATACCAGGCCAAGATCGTGAACGACGGCGTCAGCCTGGACCTGTATCGCACGGTCCTGGCGGCGGACGTCCTCCATTCGAAGCTCCAGGACAAGCTCGTTGCTGATATGACCGGCCCGGGTCCACAACGGCGCGTCTCGGAGATCTACACCTCGCAGGCGGCTCCCAACCTCGAGCCGGACGCAGTGAAATCCCGCCACATCCTGTTCTCGCCCAATGGCGATCCATCGAGTGCCTCGACCCTGCCGGACGGGGACCCGGGCTGGGAGATCGCCCGGGCCAGGGCGCTGGCCACGTATGGCCGGCTCGCCCAGGATCCCGCCCTGTTCGATGCGATCGCGCGCGCTGAGAGTGACGAGGCGCAGGCGAATGGCCCGACCGGTACCGGTGGCAAGCTCCCGTACTTCGACAGCAAGAGCGGCGTGGACGAGGCATTCCTGGCGGCCATCTTGGCCCCAGGGCTCGAGGAGGGGCAGATCCTCGAGCCGGTCAAGTCCGCGTTCGGGTGGCACGTCATCCAAGTGATGAACCGGCCGACCGACGAAGAGCGCTTTGCGCTGCTCAAGGCGGAGGCGGATGGGGGCGCGGAGTTCGCGATCCTCGCGCGCGACGATTCCACTGGCCCCACGGCGGGGACCGGCGGCGATCTTGGCTGGGTCGCCAGGGGCCAGCTCGACGATCAACTGACCGATGCCATCTTTGCGACGTCGATCGGGCAGACCTCTGACGTGATCACGGTCATCGACGACGGTACGTACCTGTTCAAGGTCTTCGCCGAGGAAGTCCGCACACCCGCCGGACGCCAGCTCGAAGAGCTGACCTCGACCGCCTTTTCGACCTGGTACGAGGCCAAGAAGGCCGATGCCGAGATCACCCGCGAAGGAACGGACCAGGCCACCACGATCAGTTAGTCAGGAGGGACGGGTGCTCGACGCGCTCGTCGCGGAGGCGCGACTTCGCTGGGGCTTCGATCCGGCGAACGGCCTCCAGGTCATCGCCGGCGAGCTGCTGGTCGCGACCCCACTCGAACCCACCCGCCCGCTTCTGATCGTGCCGCTCGCGACCCTGGGCATCGACCAACGGGTCGTGACGTCCGAGCCGTTGCCGGGCCGAGCCGGACCTGGCGGTGGCGACCCGCTGGCGGTCCTCGGGCGGCTGTACGGGGCCGATCACCCCGTCGGCCGGATCGGTGCGCCAGATGGCGCGACCGTCGGCTCGTTGACCGGCGAGTCGTTTGATAGGCCGCTCTTTCTCCGGCCGGTCGCGCCCGAGTTTGCCCTGGCCGGCCCTTGGGCGTTGCCCTGGATCTCGGCCCGGCTGCGCGCGCCCGACGGTTGCCCGTGGGATCGAGAGCAGACCCATCTCTCGCTCCGGAAGCACCTGCTTGAGGAGGCGTACGAGGTGTACGACGTCCTCGAGGGCGAGGCCACACCGGAGTTGGCCGCGGAGCTCGGCGACCTCTGGCTCCAGATCGTCCTGCACGCCCAATTAGCTGCTGAAGCCGGGATCTTTGATCTGACCGATGTCCAGGCGGCGATCGCGTCCAAGATCGTGCGCCGTCATCCGCACGTCTTTGGCGACGCAGTCGCGAATACCGCCTCGGACGTGAACCGCCAGTGGGAGCGGATCAAGGCCGATGAGCGTGCTGCGACGGACGATTCGAAGGGCGCACTCGACGGGATCAGCCGGTCGATGCCGGCCCTGGCGGCCAGCCAGGAGATGCAGGACCGGGCCGCGAACCTCGGCTACGACTGGCCGTCGATCGAGGGCGTTCTGGACAAGGTCGCCGAGGAGACCGAGGAGTTCCGCCAGGCCGACACCGATGTCGATCGGGCCGAGGAATTCGGCGACCTGGTGTTCGTGCTGGTCAACCTCGCTCGGCGCTCCGGGATCGACGCGGAATCGGCGGTCCGGGCGGCCAATGCCAAGTTCGGTCGTCGCTTCGCGAATGTCGAGCGTGCGGCCGCTGCCAGGGGGGTCGCCCTGCGCGACCTCGACTTCGATGCGCTCGATGCATTATGGGATGCCGCCAAGGCAGAGGAGAGGATGACATGACCATCGGTAATCGCCCGCCGACCGTTCGCGCCGACGGGCGGGGACCGAACGATTTGAGACCCGTCAGCTTTGTCCTCGGCGTCCAGAAATGGGCGGAAGGATCGTGTCGGATCAAGGTCGGCGACACGGAGGTCCTGTGCGCGGCCACGATCGTCGATCGCGTTCCGCCCCACCTGCGCGGCAAGGGAACCGGCTGGGTCACGGCCGAATACTCGATGTTGCCGCGGGCCACGGCGGAGCGGACCGATCGCGAGTCGGTCCGGGGCAAGATCGGGGGTCGGACACATGAGATCCAGCGGCTGATCGGGCGGTCGCTTCGGGATGCCGTCGACCTGACCCGGCTCGGCGAACGGACGATCACGGTCGATTGCGATGTTCTGCAGGCCGATGGCGGGACCCGGACCGCGTCGATCACGGGCTGCTATGTCGCGCTGGCAGCGGCGCTCATCACCCACGGTATGGATCGACACCTCGTGGGTAAGGTGGCCGCCGTGTCGGTCGGGCTGGTGGATGGCCAGGCGTTGCTCGATCTCGACTACTCGGAGGACTCGCGCGCCGATGTCGACTTCAACGTGGTCGGCACGGACGCCGGTGCCTACGTGGAGCTCCAGGGCACGGCCGAAGGCAAGCCGTTCGATCGCGCCGCCAGCGATCGTCTGCTCGATCTGGCCGACGCGGGTCTGGCTCGGTTGTTCGAGGTGCAAACGGCGATCCTGGCGACCGTCCGGCGCTGATGACCCGCCGCCTTCTCGTCGCCACACGCTCGGTCCACAAGCTGCGCGAGTTGCGCGCGTTGCTGGCCCTTGACCACACGGAGCTCGTTTCACTCGACGATCTGGGGGTCGAAGGGGACCCGATCGAGGATGGCCTGACGTTCGAGACGAACGCGGCGATCAAGGCCCGCTTCGGAGTTCGGGCGACGGGCCTGCCGACGATCGCCGACGATTCCGGCATCGAGGTCGAGGCGCTCGGCGGAGCGCCCGGGGTGCGGACACGTCGCTACGCCGGTGAACAGGCGACCGACGAGGACAACAACCAGCTGTTGCTTACGAGCTTGCAGGGTCTGTCGCCCGATCGACGCGGGGCTCGCTACGTATGCGCGCTCGTTCTGGCCCGCCCCGAGGTCGCAGGTCCGCGGGGCGGGATGCCGCTCATCTCGGTGCGAGGGACGTGTCGCGGCCGGATCGCCTCCGCGCCGCGCGGCAGCAATGGCTTCGGCTATGACCCGATCTTCGAGCCTGCTTCGGAGCCACCCGGCGGTCGCACGCTCGGGCTCTGGACCCCGGCTGAGAAGAACGCCATCTCACATCGTGCCCGTGCCGCGCGACGAATCATCCCGCGGCTCACCGCGCTCGGGTTCTGAGCCCGCTCACGGGCTGGTCGTCGGACTGGGTTTCAGTCCCGGCTGCGGTTCCGGCGTCGGCCATGGTGTCGGTGGCACGCCTGGCGCCGAGAACAGGCCCGCGGCCATCGCCCGGATCCGCACGAGTCGGGGCTTCTGTGAGCTCCCATAAGGCCCGATGATCCCGCGAACGAGCGGGGCGCGAATGACGACGCTGGTCACACCCTCACGGCCGACTTCATCGATGACTGCCGCCAGGTCGGGCAGCCGGTCGAGCGGGATGTCCGTGTGGATCGCCTTGCCGACGGCATCGAGGAGATCGGGCAGTTGGAAGAGCAGGCTCCCACCCTTGGTCGCCTCCGCCTTGAGAGCGACGAGGATCTGCTGCTGGCGCGCCTGTCGGGTGAAGTCGCTTTCGCCCAGCGCCTTGCGCGAGCGGGCATAGGCGAGGGCATCCTGTCCGTTCAGGTGATGCGGGCCTTCAGTGATCGAAAAACCCCTTGAGCCACGGCCGCGCTTCGGGTAGGTCGGGTCGTCGAACGACCTGGGGGCGACGATGTCGACGCCTCCCACGGCATCGACCATCTTGACGAAGCCCTTGAAGTCGACCTGTGCGTAGTACTGGATCGGGATCCCCAGGAGCTCCCCGAGGGCAACCTGGAGCGTCCGGATCCCGCCCGCGGGGAACGTCTCCGGGTGCGCCTCGGCGTAGGCATACAACCCGTTCAGTTTCGGACCAAAGGTGTCGCCGCCCCCGAGCGGCGTGTCGATGAGGTCGCGTGGCACGGAGATGAGCGAGACCGTGTGGCCGACCGGGTCGATCGAGGCGACCATCATCGTGTCGGTCAGATCCGCGGTGTAGTCGCCGCGCGAATCGATCCCAAGGAGCAGGATGTTGACCCGCTCGCCAGCTCCAGGCCCGGGCCGGTCGGTCCGCGGATCGTCCAGCGCGCCCAGGACCGTGCCCGAGAAGATGATCTTGAACGTATCGCCGACCAACGAACCATATCGGTAGACCGCGAAGTGGGGGACCGCCACGACGATGGCGATGATGATCACCCCCACGATCCCCAACCAGCCCGCTGGGCCCGTCCTTCGAGTATCCAGGAAGGCCTGGCCGACTGCGATGAGCCTCCAGATCAAGACCAGCAGGTTGAGCGTCAGAAGCGTACCGAGGACCTGCGGGGTGACCATCCAGGCGCCCAGCCGGGCGGGCGATTGCATCTGCACCAGCAGGACCCCGATCGCGATCAGGACGAGCGACGGGATGATGAAGAGGGCTGCCAGGGCGGGTCGTCGGTTGAATGCCTGCCCGAGTCCCGGAAGCACCGCCGACAGGCCCGCCGCGGTGAGGCGGCGAATGTCCGTCGGCCTGGTGTCGGGCCGGATCCGGGTGGCTTGCACGCTGGCTTCGACTCTCCTTGTGGTTCCCGTGGGCCCTGCGGCCGCGCCGAGTCTACTCGGAGATGGCCGGGCGTGGAGACGCCGGGCGATCGATCAGCCTGCCATGATCGCCCGGCGTCAGGTGTTCTGACGAGCCGGGCAGGCCGGGCGTGACGCGTGACGGCCTTGGCCCGTCGGGTAGGATGCGCAGAAGCACTCGAGGGAACTCGTGACCGATCGCAATCTGCGCACCGCTATCACCGTCATGCTCGTCTTGATCGTGATCGTCCTCGGATTGACCGCGGTCGTCATGCTCAGCCGCGACGGCAGCTCGGCGACTCCGACCGCACGACCTTCCTCGACGGCCGCCGTCGACGGATCAGCGGCTCCGTCGGACGGTCCGGATGCCAGCGTTGTACCGACCGACACCCCGAGCGATTCACCGAGCGCCTCGCCGACGCCACAGCTGACGCCATTGGCGAAGGTCACGGTCCTCGACCTCGCCCTTGATGCTGCGGCTGATCCGGCTGGTGTAGATCGAGTCGTGACCTTCCGGACCAACGGGCCGGGCACCATCAAGGCCACGCTCAAAGGGAAGACCCCGGGGACGACCGAAATGTGCCTCAGCCGAGGCAGTAACGACATCGGCTGCCAGACCCAGGCGTCGGGCACGTTCTCCGGGACGACATCACGGACGAAGGCGACCTGGCACGTGTCGCTCCGCGGCGTCGGGGTCGACGCGCCGATCGTCAGCGTGACATTCGAGTTCCGTGCTTTCGCGCCCTCGATCAAGATCGCCCATGCGCGGTTCGATGGGACCGACGATCCAGAGACGAACGGGATCCAGGTCCGCTTCACCGTCCGCTCGGCAGGGGATGCGCATCTCGTCGGCGCCTGGGACGGCTCGTTCGGCTACGAGGTCGAGTTGGTCGACAAGACCTCAGGGACGGGCGACCTGACGCTGGCCGATCAAGGGCCGTCGTCCGGCGTCGACGAGAAGCTGACGGTCGAGCCAGGCGTCTGGCGCCTCGCGCTCACGAATACCGAGCCCGGGTCCGGGCCGACGAACCTGACCGTCACGATCAGCTGGCCCTGATCGAACGCCGTCAGTCGTACCGACTGAGCATCGCGGTCCGGAAGTCCGACAACATCGCAACCAGGCGCTCACCTTGATCTTCGCAGTCGCTCGATGCGACGGACTGCACGCCCGCGACCAGCCGTTGCAAGGCCTTGTCCGAAGTCGCGCGGTCGAGGCCGCCCGACGTTCCATTTCGCGGCACGAAGAGACGCGAGATCGCCCGTGGCACTCGACTCCAGATCGGCGTCCGCAGATGACGCCGAAGGGCGGGACTGACGGTGGCGCTGACCTGGTCGCCACCCGGCGCGGTGATCCGCAGGACGTCAAGTACACCGGTCGGCAGATCCAGTACGACCCGGGTGACGCCCTCGCGTTCCATCGTGCGGTAGAGAAGCGGGGGTTGCTGGACGATGTGTTCCAGGGCCGTGCGGCAGATGGAAGACTCGTCGGTGCGCGTGGTCGACCGAGCGGGTCGCTGTTTCCTGAAGGTCGCGACCGCTGGGGCGGCCACCGGCGCGACGGCCAAGGCCGGGCTGACGGTCGGGCCTGAGCTGACGGTCGGGACCGAGCTGGCGGTCGGGACCGGGCTGACGGCCAAGGCCGGGCTGACGGTCGGGCCTGAGCTGACGGTCGGGCCCGGCCTGGCGGTCGAACCAGTCTCCTGTGCTCTGACGGCATAGCGTTCAAACATCTTGTGGATGCCCGGATCTGGTTGGGTCCGCGGGCCGGCAGTCGGCGACGGAGGCGCCTCAGGGATCGGCGTCGTCGCAAGAACCGCCGCCGGGCCCCGATCCTCAGGGACGGTCTCCGGCCGCCTTTCGCTCACGCCGCAACGGGACCACAGCGCGATGCCGAGGGGCTGTGATATGGGCGAAAGGTAAGCGCGCTTGACCCCGCCCATGGCATTGAACGGTCCCCCCGGTTGGCCCAGACGGACCTCGAGGGCGATCACCTCGAGTGGGATCGGCGCTGCGAGATCGGTTAGTTGGACTCGGACGATCCGCCCGGCGCGGGCGCTCTCGACCGGATCCTGAATCGGCTCAGACGCGAGCTCTGGAGGGCCGATCGCCGTACTCACGGCTTGGATCGCCCCAGCCCCGAAGTGGAAGATCGTGTCCCCACGAGCGATCTGCGCGAGGGTCTCTCCCTGACGAAGCGTGCGCCCCTTCGAATCGGTCAGCGGCGCCCACAGGAAATCACTCGTCTCATCCCGCCGGCCACCCGGCGTCTGGTTCACCCACCAGTAGGCCACTTGCTGGGTCCTCCTGAGCCGGTCGCGCACCCGGTCGGCTGCGCCAAGGGCTGTATGTCCACGATACGCTGCCGAGAGATCAAGCGGGACGTCTCTGACCCAGCGAGGTCAGCGCCCGTCCGCGTGGGATCGGGAGTCGCCCGTTCCAGGTCGTGCCTGGAAGTCCTAGAGATCAAACAGG
>SPCO01000114.1 GCA_004525275.1 Thermomicrobiales bacterium
ACATCGGCCGCAGGGTCCAGCAGCGCGTATCGGAAGGTCGCCTCGTAGCCGGGCGAGATCTCGCCCTTGACCTCGTGGCCGGCCGTCGCCGCGGCGAACCGGTCGAATTCGTCGAAGAGCCTGGGGATGGCATCCGTGCCTTCAGGGGCGAATTCGATGGCCTGGTTCGGCCGTGGACGAAGGAACAGAAAGCGAAGCTGTTCGGGCGGGATGACTTCGGCGATCGTGTGTGCTGCCGCGCCATGACCCTTGGACGTCGACATCTTCTTGCCGCCGATGTTCAGGAACTCGTAGGGGACATTGAGCGGTGGCTCGCGCTCGAACACTTCGCGGGCGATGGCGTCGCTCCGGTCGCGCGACCCGCCCGCCGTCGAGAGATCCTTGCCGCCGGGCTCGATCGTGACCCCGAACAGCGACCACTGAGCGGCCCATTCGAGGTTCCAAGGCAACTTCGCGGCGCCCCCAAAGGGGCTGATCCAGCCGGACGCGCCGCAGCCGTGGGCCCAGGTGACGAGGTCCGCTCGGCACTCGAAGAAGACGTCGTCACCGTTCCACTGCGAAACGATCGTTGTCCCGACCTTGCCGCAGGTCGGACAGATGAGCCCGACCGGATGCCAGCTGTCCGGATGCTGCACGTTGGCCACCCGCCGGTAGATCTCGCGGACCAGAGAAGCGCGATCCAGGGCCAGGCGGATGTACGGATCCATGGCACCGGTCGGGTAGATATCGCTCATCCAGTAGTAGCGGTCGGGGTTCACACCGAGCCCAGCGAAGATATCGATGAAGATGCCCGCGAAATGGCGCGCGTAGCTCGCGTGGCAGTCACCGACCGGATCCGGGACGTGGGCCAGCGGGCGCCCCATCTCACGCTCGATCGCGTCCGGGGTCAGGAGCGCCTGGGCGTCCATGGGGTCGAGATCATCGACGCCGTAGAGCAAGGTCGTCTCAAGGTCGTTCGCGCGCAGGGCCCGACTGATGACGTCGAGGATGACCGGGCCGCGCAGGCTGCCGACGTGGACCGTTCCCGAGGGCGTCTTCGAGTCGTTGACGACCTGCGGTCCGCTGACCTGCGACGCGAGTTCATCTGCCCAGTCCATGGGCCCTCCCGGGACTAGCTGATGCCCACGATCTTGTACGTGAAATCGCCGGCGGGCACCTTGACTACGATCTTCTCACCCTTCTTGTGACCGAGCAGGGCTCGACCGACCGGGCTCTCGTTGGAGATCCGGCCCTCCGCGGGCTTGGCCTCCGCCGATCCGACGATCGTAAAGGCTTCCTTGCCGTCCGAGCTCTCGACCGCCACCGTCGAGCCGATCTGGACATGGTCGGTCGAATGGTTCTCATCGATGATCGTGGCGTTCTTGATCAGGGCCTCAAGCGTCTGGATCCGTCCCTCGACGAACGCCTGCTCGTTCTTGGCGTCCTCGTATTCGGCGTTTTCCGAAAGGTCGCCGTGCTCCTTCGCGTCATGGATCCGATTGGCAACCTCCGGGCGTTTGACCGAGGTCATCTCATCGAGCTCAAGACGGAGCTTCTCGAGGCCATCCTTGGAGAGGTACGTGGGCTTGTTGTTCACGGTCGTGGACCCCCGCATGTCATGGGTCGGGATGTGGGAAGACCGAGGTGGGCGGTCTTTGATAAAGGAAAGAACTCCAGGCATGCTGCGGGTCGAGCCGCGCGCCTGAAGTTCCGACCGGGAGCGAATGGTAGTCTTCGCGGCTGAGCGTGTCAAAGCATCGCGAGGCGTCGATGCCGCGCACCCAGGTCTGGGGCGCCGATTCGCCGTCAGGCGTCCCGATCGCGCCCGACGAGATCCTCGAGGCGGCGCTTGATCCGACGCGCCGATCCGCGGTCCGAACATGCCAGGAACACCGTGTCGTCTCCTGCGATCGATCCGCCGACTTCCGGCCAGCGGGCTCGATCGAGGGCGGCCGCGATAGCGTGTGCGGACCCGGGCAGTGTGCGCACAACGAGCAACAGACCGGCCTCGTTGATCTCGATCGGCAGGTCGGCCATCAGCTTGCGCAGTCGATCCTCGCCAGAAGTCTCCGCCTCGATGAACCGTCGCGGGAGCGCGTACGCCATGGTGTTGTCTCGACTGACCTTGATCAGCCCAAGCTCGGCGACGTCGCGCGAGATCGTCGCCTGGGTCGTCCTGACGCCGCGCTCTCGAAGTGCCGCTGCCAGCTCCTGCTGCGTCCGGATCGCGCGTTGCGCAACAAGGTCGCGGATGGCCCGTTGGCGGTGTTGCTTCATGACTTCCATCGGATGCTCGCCCTGGCGGCCTAGCGCACCCAGACGACGAGAACGACCGCCGCCAGGACCAGGCGATAGACGACGAAAATGGTGAGGGAGTGCGTTCGGAGGTACCGGAGCAGGAACCCGATGGCGATCATGCCCGCTGCGAACGATGCCAACATCCCGACCACCAGGGGCCCGAAGCTGATCGCGACGCCCGCCTCGCCAGCTGCCAGTCTTCTGAGTTCGAAGATGGCGGCGCCGACCGTGATCGGGGTCGCCAGCAGGAAGGAGAACCGGGCGGCAGCTTCGCGGTCGAGACCGGCGAATCGGGCGGCCGAGATGCTGATGCCGGACCGACTGATGCCCGGGACCAGGGCCAGCGCCTGGGCTGCTCCGATGCCGACGGCGATCGGGAATGTGACGTCCGCGACACCCTTGGTCCGGCCGCCCCACCGATCGGCTAGCCACAAGATGAAGGCACCGACGACGAGGGTCACGGCGACGAGGCCCGTGTCACGAAACGCGGTCTCGATCAGGTCATTCAGCAGGAAGCCTGCGATCGCGGCTGGGATGGTAGCCGCAACGAGGAGCCACGCCAGACGCCGGTCCGGGTCGCCCCGGAACGACCGATCTCGGATGGCTGCCAGACCAGCCGGGATCAGACGCACCCAATCGGCACGGAAGTAGGCCAGGAGCGCTGCGAGCGTCCCGATATGGAGCATGACGCTGAAGGCCAGCGAAGTGATGAACGGATCCGTCCAGCCGAACAGGAACGGGACGACGATCAGGTGTCCGGACGATGAGATCGGCAGGAACTCAGTGAGCCCCTGCACGATGCCCATGATCAAAGCCTGGAAGGCGAGGTCCATGTTGCGATCGAGCGGGCGGACGGCTGACCGCCCGCCCGGACCTCCTAGCGGATGAAGAGCGGGGCCAGGACCAGGGAGATCGTCGCCAGCAACTTGACCAGAACGTGGAGCGACGGGCCGGCGGTGTCCTTGAACGGATCGCCGACCGTGTCGCCGACGACAGCCGCGGCATGGGCGTCCGAGCCCTTGCCGAGGATGTTGCCGTCGTCGTCCTTGAGGTGGCCCGCTTCGATGTACTTCTTGGCGTTGTCCCAGGCCCCGCCGCCGTTGTTCAGGACCGTCGCAAGGAGCACGCCCGAGATGGTCCCGACCATCAGCATGCCGGCGACGGCCTCGAACCCGAGGATGACCCCGATCGCGATCGGGGTGGCCACGGCGATGACGCCTGGCAGGATCATCTGGCGGAGCGCGGCCGCGGTCGTGATGTCCACGACCCGGGCGTAGTCCGGACGCTGGCTGTAATCCATGATCCCGGGCATCTCCCGGAACTGGCGTCGCACCTCGACGATGATCGTCTGGGCCGTTGTGCCGACCGCGCGGATCGCCAGCGAGCTGAAGAAGTAGACGAGGGTCGCGGCAAGCAGGGCTGCGATGAACACGTTGACATTGGCGAGGTTGACCGAGTTGAGAAGCTCCGCCCCTGGGACGCCGGCCTCGATGCGACGGCCCTGGATGAGGTTGATCTTGTCGATGTACGCGCTGAACAACAGGAACGCCGCGAGCGACGCCGAGGCGATGGCATAGCCCTTGGTCAGGGCCTTCGTGGTGTTGCCGACGGCGTCGAGGTTGTCGGTGATCTCGCGGGCAGTCTCCTCGATCCGGCTGAACTCCGCGATGCCACCGGCGTTGTCGGTGATCGGGCCGAAGGTATCCATGGCCAGGATGTATGCCGTCGTCATGAGCATGCCCATCGTCGCGACCGCGGTCCCGAAGATACCTCCGACGTTGACCCCCGCCGAGGACTGGAGATTCGCTTGGTCGCCCAGCCAATGGCTGGTGAATAGCGCGATGCTGATCGTGACCGCCGTCACGGCGGTCGTCTCGAAGCCGATCGCGGTGCCCGAGATGATGTTGGTCGCCGGGCCGGTCTTGGACGCCTCCGCGATCTCGCGCACGGGGCGGAACGAGCCGGCGGTGTAGAACTGGGTGATATACACGAACGCAACGCTCGTCGCGAGGCCGACCAGGCCTGCCGCGAAGAAGTAGACCCAAATCGGGAAGCCGCCGTTCCCGGTCTGCCCGTTCGTGTCCATCATGACCGCGGTCGTGATCAACAAGCCCACCACTGACAGCAGTGTCGTGACCCAGTACCCGCGGTTGAGCATGTTCATCGGGTTCTCGTCTTCCTTGCCGCGGACGAAGAAGATCGCCACGATCGTCGCGAGGAGACCGAAGGCGCGGACGACGAGCGGAAAGAAGATCCAGGCTTCCGGGTTCGGCCAGCCCGCGGTGACGGCGATGGTGTACACCGCCACACCCAGGATCATCGCGCCGATGTTCTCGGCGGCCGTCGACTCGAAGAGGTCGGCACCACGGCCCGCGACATCGCCGACGTTATCGCCGACGAGGTCGGCGATCACACCCGCGTTGCGAGGATCGTCCTCGGGGATGCCCTTCTCGACCTTGCCGACGAGGTCGGAGCCGACGTCGGCAGCCTTCGTATAGATGCCACCACCGAGCTGGGCGAAGAGCGCCACGAACGAGGCGCCGAACCCGAAGCCGACGATGAGGAACGGCGCCTCGGCCACGGTGACCTCGCCGATGAAGGCCGCGTAGAAGGTGAAAATGCCCCATACCCCAAGCAGGGACAGGGCGACCACCAGGAGCCCGGACACGGCCCCGCCACGCATCGCGACCTGGACCGCCTCGACGAGGCTGCGTCGCGCCGCCGAAGCAGTGCGAACGTTGGCCTTGACACTGATCAGCATGCCGATGATCCCAGAGGCCATCGAACACGCGGCGCCGACGAGGAACGCGAACCCGGTCATGACCCCGATGGGCATGCCGGCAAGCTTCGGCACATCGGCGACCTCGGCCGATTCGACGATTCCGATCACGACTCCGATGACCACCGCACCGACGACGGCAAGGATTCCGATCGTCGTGTACTGGCGACGGAGGAAGGCGACCGCGCCCTCGTAGATGGTGCCGGCCACATCCTGCATCGCTGCCGTGCCGGTGTCGCGTGCGAGCACATCGCGGGCGAGGTACAGAGCGAAAAGGATGGCGATGATGCCCGACGGCAGGATGATCAGCTGAAGTGAACTGGCATCCATCAGGGTCTTTGCAGTCCTCCTAGAAACGGGCGGTCGGTCGGTCGCGCTCCCGGCGGGGCGCACGCGGCGCGCCACTCGGAAGCGTTGCCTGGGAGTGCCGGCTGGGGTCTCTTTCGGTATCCGACGTGGGGCGAGACCTTGCAGACCGGCGGCGAGTGTAGCAACTGCGCCGAGCACGGGTCAAACTCGTCCGGGAG
>SPCO01000076.1 GCA_004525275.1 Thermomicrobiales bacterium
CGCATGACACCGAGACAGACGTCGAGCCCGATGAAGTCGGCGAGTTCGAGCGGGCCCATCGGATGGTTCAGGCCGACTTTGGCCCCCGCGTCGATGTCATCTGCCGTGCCGAGACCCTCCTCGAACGCCCGCATCGCCTCGGCGAGGAATGGCATGAGGATGCGATTGACGATGAAACCCGGCCGGTCCGCCGAGACGATCACCTGCTTCCCGAGGTCGCCCGACAACGCTCGGATGGTGTCAACGGTCTCGTCGGCTGTGTCGCGGCCCCGGATCAATTCGACCAGGGGCATGACCGGAACGGGACTGAAGAAGTGCATGCCCAGGAATCGGCCGCGCCGATCGGGTCCGACGGCCTCGGCCATCCGATGGATGGCGATCGACGAGGTGTTGGAGGCGAAGATCGTGCTCGGCGGTGCGTGCGCGTCGAGCTCTCGCCAGAGGGACGACTTGACGGCCACGTCTTCGAAGACCGCCTCGACGGCGAGATCGGCGTCGGCAACCCGGCTGAGGTCGGCCGTCGGCTCGATCCTGGCGATGATGGCATCACGCTCGATGCCGGTCAGCCGGCCCTTCCCGACCGCTCGGTCGAGGTTGCCCGCGATCCGATCGCGGCCGGCCTCCGCGAGCTTCAGATCGGGCTCATACAGCGTGACCTGGATGCCGATGACGGCATGGACCTGGGCGATACCATGGCCCATCAATCCGGCTCCAGCCACGAAGACGCGTTCGATCGGTGTCATGACGACGATGGTACGTTGCGTGGAGCGTCACGTGCCGAGCGGCACCAAGACGGGCCTACTCCGCGTTGACGTCGACCCCGTCATCGCCGTCTTCGCCGTCCTCGCCGTCCACGTCCCCTGGGTCTGGCTCGTCATCGCCGGATGAGTCGGCGTCGCCGCCTCCCTCATTTGCATCATCATCGGCGTCCTCGTCTCCGTCTCCCGAGCCGCCTGGGCCAGCGTCGTGGTCCTGACCATCGCCCATGTCCGACGCGTCATCCCGGCCCGAGTCATGTTCGCCGTCATCGGCGTCCCGATCCTTCTCAGCGGCCGAGCCCTTCTTGGCCTTGGGTCTCGACGGTTGGTCATTCCCGGTCGTCCCGGCCTTGACCGTGCTGTCTTCGTCCGATCGATCGGACGGATCGGGGCGTGGATCGTGCCCTGGCCCGGCAGGCACCACGTCTTGGTCGCCGGCTGAGGGAAGAACGATGGGGGCGGGTTCGACCGCCAGGGGGACGACGACCTGGACGGCGGCGGCGGCGGCCAGGGTCCCCATGCCAAGCATGGCGACGACCGCCATGACCAAGGCGACCGACCTGACGCGGACGCGCAGGGCGATCGGCCAGCCGCGCACGGTGCCGAGATGCCACGCGACGACCAGGGCGGAAAGGGCGTCGCGGAACGCAAGCGCGCGGATCGCCCCGAAGAACGTGTGCGTCGGAGTCGGCGCAGGCATCTGAGCGACGGCGGACATCACGTTATCGCTGAACTCGTGCGCAGCCGATGGTCCGAGCATATCCTCGCCAGGATCGATCATGGCACCGACCTCGACGCGAGCTGCTCGCGGAGACTGTTCACGCCCCGGGACAATCGTGACTTCACCGTTCCGATCGGGTGGTTGGTGACACGGGAGATCTCGTCGAGCGTGAGGTCGCCATAGAAGCGAAGAACAACGACATCGCGTTGCGACGCCGGGAGGGAGTTGATCGCCCCAAGGACGTCCGACCGATATTCGCGGTCGATGGCATGCCCCTCCGGATCGCTGCTCGATCGAAGGGCCGCAGCCCGCGGGTCGATCGTCTCGCCATCCAATCGGACGATCTCGTGCCGAGCGGAGAGTCGGGCGATCGCGACGCGTACGGCGATCTGCCTGACCCAGGCCCCGAAGGGACCGTCGCCGCGGTAGGTGGCGAGTGACCGGTAGGCCTGTGTGAACGCGTCCTGCGCGGCATCCTGAGCTTCCTCGGGATCGCGGAGGACCCGACGGCAGGTGGCGATCACGGCCACGGACTCGCGTTCAACGAACAGCCGGAATGCATCGCGGTTCCCCGCAAGAACGGTGTCGGCGACCTGGCGGTCGCTCATCGGTTCGGTCACGACGGTTTTCGTCAGACTCCTCGGCGATCGATTGCAGTCTCGGCATCATCATCGCGGGCCTTCTCGATCGACCATCCCCAAGATGGGCCAAACCTGACAAGCGAAGGTCCCTGGCGGGTCCACCGGATGGGCCCGCCAGGGATCACGAGTGGTCAGTCGTCGTCGTCGGAGCCGCCGTCGTCGGAGCCGCCGTCGTCGGAGTCGTCGTCGGAGTCGTCGTCGTCGTCGTGATCCTCGTCCTCGTCGCCGTCGTCGTCATCATCCTCGTCGGAGTCGGCGCCCTGATCGCCGTCATGGCTGTCATGCGACTTGGCCTCGTGGCTGACGCCCGTGGGCTCGGCCGGCCGGGCCTGATGCTCGTTGGAGCCATCGTCCTCGTCGGCGTCGCTGGCCTCGTCGTCGGAGTCCTCAACGTCGCCGTCGTCGGAATCCTCGCCCTGGTCGTCTTCGTCAGCTTGCTCGCCGTCGTCGACGTCTTCCAATTGCTCGTCGGTATCACCCTCGAGGCTGTCATCGACGGCGGGGTTGGCCGGCGTCGCGGTGTCAACCCGCTGTTCGAAGACCGAGGTGGAGGCGAAGCTTGCCCCAGCTATGAGCAGGAGCGCCGCGCTGGCGACCGCGAAACTTCGTCCGAACCGGTGGATCCTTGACATGTGATGACCTCGATAAGTGCTGACCCGATGTGGGCTGCGTTCACTAGTCATGAGCGGGCTGGTCGCGCAAAGGTTCCCCGATCTGCCCGGCCGGTCGTACGGGGGCGACCCGCCGATAGTCCGGCCGGTCGCCTCTGACGTCGATCAGGCGTCGTCGGAGCGGAGCGCCCCGAGAAGAAGATCTGCGGCAGTGTACGGGTCGGTCCGATGGTCGGCGACCTCGTCGAGCAACGCCATCGTGGCTGTCGCATGAGCGTCATCGTGGAGCCGTTCGCGCAATCGTTCCGCCAAGATCGCCCAAACGTGGGCTTCGGCTCGCGTGTGGCGCGCGGCTGTCGACTCCCCCACCCGATCGAGCCCTCGGTGCCGATCCAGGGCCGCCAGCAATTCGGGAATGCCGTCGCCGGTCGCTGCGGTCGTGATGAGCACTTCGGGTCGCTTGGGTCGGGGTCCTGACGAAGAAGCGCCGGCGTCCCGTGGCGCCGTGGCAACCAGCATCGCCCGCAGCTGGGACGCGGTTCGCTGCGCCCCGGGCTTGTCACCCTTGTTGACGACCACGACGTCGGCAACCTCGAGCAGGCCGGCCTTGATCGCCTGGACCTCGTCGCCCATTTCAGGCGCCTCCACGACCACCGTCGTGTCGGCCGCGGCCGCGACTTCGACCTCACTCTGGCCGGTGCCCACGGTCTCGATGAGGATCAAGTCGAAGCCGGCGGCATCCAGGACGGCGGCGGCGGCGGCGGAAGTCGGCGCGAGACCGCCCGCGTGCCCGCGCGACGCCATCGAACGGATGAACACGTCGCCGTCGTCCGCGTACGCCTGCATCCGGACCCGATCGCCGAGCAGAGCGCCGCCCGTGATCGGGCTCGACGGATCGACCGCGATGACCGCCACGGTGCGTCCGGCACGACGGGCTTCGGCGATCAGGGCAGCGACCAATGTCGACTTCCCGGATCCAGGTGGGCCGGTGATGCCGACGAGGTGGGCCCGACCCGCCATGGGGAAAAGACTGCGCAGGGCGGCCTCCGCGATCGGGCTGCGATTCTCGACCGCGGTCAGGAGGCGGGCGAGTGCGAGGCGGTCGCCTGCGACGGCCGCATCCGCGAGGGCGGCTGCCTTGGCCCCCGCATCGGCTGTCACAGCTAACCCCTTGGTCGAGCGTTCGCCCGCAGGAAGTCCGCCACCTGCCCGATCGTCGTGCCCGGCCCAAAGACCTCCGCCACTCCGGCCTCGCGAAGTGCCTCGACGTCGACGTCGGGGATGATCCCGCCGACGGTCACCAGGACATCGTCCATCCCACGCTCGGTCAGGAGCTTCGTGACTCTTGGCACGAGGGTCATGTGGGCGCCCGACAGGATCGACAGGCCGACGACGTCGACGTCCTCCTGGAGCGCGGCGGTGGCGATCATCTCGGGCGTCTGACGGAGGCCCGTATAGACGACCTCGAACCCCTCGTCGCGCAGGCCGCGCGCGAGAACCTTGGCGCCGCGATCGTGGCCATCCAGCCCGGGCTTGGCGATCAGGACCTTGATCGGTCGGTCGGTCATGGCCTCATCATAGCCAGCGGGAGTCAGCGTTTGTCGCGCCGGGTCTCAGGCCTCTGGGGAGCGGCGCTCGAGATGGGCGAAGAATTCGGCCCGCGTTCGGTCGCGCGTCCGGAACAGACCCAGCACGGCCGAGGTCGTCATGATCGTGCCCGGCTTGCGCACGCCGCGCATCGCCGCGCACAGATGGGTCGCCTCCATCACAACCCCGACGCCCTGGGGATCGAGGCGGTCCTGCAGGAAATCGGCGATCTGCTGGGTCAGTCGCTCCTGGACCTGGAGCCGGCGCGAGTACATCTCGACGATCCGAGGGATCTTCGACAGCCCGATGACCCGGCCGCGCGGGATGTATGCGACCGCCGCAGTCCCGAAGAAGGGCAGAAGGTGATGCTCGCATAGCGAGTAGAACGAGATGTCCTTGACGAGGACCATCTCGCTGTACGCGACATCAAAGATGGCGCCGTTGATGAGGCGGTCCGGGTCGACGTGATAGCCGGCCGTCAGTTCCGTGTACATCCGATGCACGCGGCCCGGAGTGCCGAGCAACCCCTGACGTCGCGGATCCTCACCGATCTCCGTGAGGATCTCGCGAACCGCCGCCTCGACCGGCCCCTCAGACCCTTGACCGTTGCTCCCGTTGCCCTCGATGAGCGCTTCTGGGCGCGTCGATTCCTCGCCGATCTCGTTCTCGATCTCGTCGACGAGGCGCTGGACGTGGCTGGGCAGGTTGGAGGGGCTGGACACGGGCGGGGCTCCTGTGCAGGCGCCGATGGTACGTCGGCGCAGGGGAACCGTCAGTCCGAGCGGCCACGCCGAGCGAGGTAGGCGTGCCAGAACAGGCTGGCCGCAACCGATCGCCACGGTCGCCACGCCTCCCCGATCTCTTCCATCTCGATCGCATCGGGCCGGTGCGCCAGACCCGTGACCTCGCGGACCGATGACGCCAGGGCGATATCGCCGGCCGGCCAGACATCCGGCCGACCGAGGACCATCATCCGGTAGATCGCGGAGGTCCAGGGACCAACGCCGGGGATCGACTGCAATGCCCGATCGATGGCCTCGTCGTCGAGATCGGTCAGCCTTTCCAGGTCGAGTGAGCCTGAGTCGACGGCCACGGCGAGCGCTCGTCCATAGCGCGCCTTCTGCCGGCTGAACCCGACGGCGAGCAGATCCTCGTCCGTAAGCGTCAGGAATCGAGCGGGCGTCAAGGGATCGGCGGCAACGCGCAAGCGATCGAACGCGGCCTTCGCCGACCCGAGCGAGACCTGTTGCTCGAGGATGATGTGCAGCAGCGTGGCGAAGCCTGGCCGGCGGTCCCAAAGCGGCGGCGGACCGAACTGACCGACGATCTCCGCCAGATCGCGGTCGCGCGTCGTCAGGATGTCTATGGCGGCGGCCAGTCCGACTGCAGACAGTGGCGTCGGCAACACCTTGGATCTAGCCGGCGACGACGCCACGCTCACCGAACCCGGCCGCCGGCTGTGGGTCGAAGGGACGTCCTTCCACCCCTCGCAACCAGGCCCGCGCGTTCTCCCCGAGCGACGGACGGTGATAGCCGCCCTCCTGGAGGATGACCAGGCGCCGACCCAATGACGCGGTTCGTCGGCCGATCTCGTGGTAGACGTCGGTCGTGAGCCCGAAGGTACCGATCGGGTCCAATCCATACGTGTCGAACCCGAGCGACACGACGACGATCGATCCGGAGGTCTCGGCGATGGCCTCGAGCGCTCGATCGGTGGCCGCGAGGTACTCCGCATTGGTCGTCCCTGGTCGCAGCGGGATGTTGAGATTCTCGCCGGCTCCGGGACCCTCGCCCCGCTCGTCCGAGCGCCCGAGGAAATACGGGTAGTCGTGGTCAGGATCGGCATGGATGGAGACGTACCGAACGTCGGCCCGCCGCCAGAAGATCTGCTGACTGCCGTTGCCGTGGTGGTAGTCGACATCCAGGATCGCCACGTGTTCGCCCGTCGCCCGGATGATCGCCTCGGCGGCGATGGCCGCATTATTGAAGAAGCAATATCCGCCGTAGAGCGAGCGTGCCGCGTGATGCCCGGGCGGACGACACAGGCCGTACACCGCAGGCGCCCCATCCAGCACCAGATCCATCGCAGTCAGCGCGACGTCGACAGCGGATCGCGCAGCGATGTACGTTCCAGCGACGAGTGGAGCGGCGGAGTCCAGACCCCAGAACCCGGCCCGGCCGCCGGCATGCACCGGCTCGCGCGCGAATGCCGACACCGCGGCATCGGACATCCCCTCGAACATCGCCCGATTCGGGTAGGTGTCAGCCGACAGGAACGAGCGCTCGATGGACTGTGCCCGGAGATCGGACCAGGCCCCTTCGAGGAATCGGACCATGCCCGGGTCGTGGACCGCGGTGATCGGGCCTTCGCCGTGCTCCGTTGGCGGCACGATCTGGAAGCCCCCATCCGACTCGAGCGTCGATCTGATCTTCTCCGCTCGTTCGGCCACCTCATTGGCCGGGATCGGGACGCCCATGTACGTCTCGGTCGTGATGTCATGACCGAGGTGGGCAGCTGAGTAGACGACCTTCATGAGATTGCTCGCACCTCTAGCCGTGCGTTTCGTCGGCCGCCGACCGGATGGCCTCGCTGACCGCCTCAGGACGGTAGCGCATCAGGTTGTGCCCGTCGCGTGGGAACGACGCGGCGCGGATACGCCCATGGCCCGCACGCTCCCTGACGTCGGACGC
>SPCO01000196.1 GCA_004525275.1 Thermomicrobiales bacterium
AATTCCGCGATCACCGACGCCCAGTCATGCCTGGCGGACGATCCGTCGGCGAGGATCAGGCTCAATGCCGATCCCATCGCCCGCGCTTCGAACCGCACGTACTCCGGCTTGCCCCAGCCGACCGGGTCAGCCGCCAGAAGCACGGGTCGTGGCTTGGGTGGCGGGCCTCGATGTGACGACGACGGTGCGGGTCACGGCCGGCCATGCGACGTGACCCGGTAGCGCGCGCGCCGCGCCGCTGACCTTCGAGGTGGACTTCGCCAGGCCTTCGAGTGACGTTTCCAGCGCGGACAGATCGGGCGCCAGGCGACCGTACAGGGCGGCGGCGTCGCCATACGCTCGAGAGGCGCGGGCGAGGTCGGCGTCCAGTGCGTCGTGACCCTCGACCACCAGCTGGATCGTCTTCTGCAAGGGTGCCCGCGCGTCCGTGACGGACTGATCAGTCGCTGATTGCAGGGCGGTGACGACAGCGAGACTCCCCGCATACATCCCGGCTGAGACTCCCAGCAGGATGGCGAGGTGGATCGGCAGCCGCGACTCAGTCATCGTCGTGGTCTCCCCCGCCCTCGTGCTCATCCTCGTCGTGTTCCTCGCGATGGCTCGTCCGTGCCGCACCAGAGGTCGTCGATGTCGTCGAGGTGACGACGATCCGATCCGTCCGGGCCCGCTTGATCGACTTCTCGAGTTTGGCCAGCTTCGCCTTCGCTGCTGCGAGGTCTTTTCCCAGCTGAGCCGCCTGGTCATCGTCCGCCGAGATGCGAGCCTGGGCAGTCGTGAGGGCGGTCGCCAACTCATCGCTGTGGCGGGTGAGCGCAGCCAGTTGGTCGACGAGGGAGGCGGATCGCAAGGCCTCATCGGCCAGTCGGGCCTGGAGCGTTTCGGCCGAGACCGGAGCAGCCGGCAGTGGGGCGACTGACTGGGTCCACGCTGCCGACGCCTGGATCGCGCCGAAGCCGAGGACCAGTGACGCGGCGACCGCGATGACGGTGATGGACCGGCGGGACCGATTGGACATCTTGCTCATTGAGTGACCTCCGAACGAGTGGTGGTGAACGTCGGGCGTCCTTGTCGTGATGCCCAGTAGCGGTACGCGCCGGCCGCGACGATGGCCAACCCGGAGCTGACGTACATCGCGCGCAGCGCTTCGGCGTCAGTCCCGGCCAGGATCCCGTGAAGCCAGGCGAGGACCCACACCAAGAGCGCGATTCGATGGATCGACAGCCATGCCCCGGATGGCAGGATCCGGGTGTAGCGAGCGCTGAGCGCCGTCACCAGGAACGCGTACGTTGCCAGCGTCCCCAGTGCGACCGGCGAGCTTCGGTAGGACGACAGGCCGGGGATCAGTGCCCCGCCGACCCCGACTCCGGCATATGGGTCGAGCACGAGGCTCACGACGTGGATGAGCAGAAAGGCAAACACGAAGACCCACAGATGCTCGTGCCACGGGAAGATCCGTTTCGAGAGCTTCCACGTCGATTTGTTCGTCGGGTGGCTGAGGACCAGACCCGCGGCGATCTGGAACGTCAGGAGCAGGAACGCCGCGATCCCCGCCGCACGGGCCGCCAGCCAGATCCGCAGTTCTGCTTGCCGTTCTGACGTGGCCGGCACGACCTGGTCGGTCGCGTAGATCAGGATCAACACGATGATCGCGCCCAGGATCACGACTCCCCGACCCGACAGCCGGAACGGCCGTGCCCGGCGTTCCACCGGGGCGGGCAATGTTGACTCCGCTGATGCTGCTGACATTTGATCTCCCCGACGATCGACTGGGACGCTTACCCATTTCGAGTCAGCCGACGGGGAAAAGGTTTCAGGGAGAGCTGGCCCCGACCGCTCCAACGCCTACCGAGAAGGCGTAGATCGCCACGGCGCCACCGACCGTTGCGAACACGATCCAACGGGAGCGATCGCGACGGTGCGCCTCCGGCAACAGTTCGGCGGCACCGACGTACAGGAAGAACCCGGCGAAGAACGCGAGGAGCGCCCCGAGGCCGTCGTCCGGGATCTGGACGATCGTGCCCAGGAGGACGCCCGCGACCGGGGCGATCGCGACCAGGGTCAACCACCGATAGGCGGTACGCAGCGGCACGTGGCCGGCCAGGAGGAAGCTCACCACGCCGATCCCGTCGCTGAATCGGTGCACGATCACGACGACCGCGATGACGACCGCCGTTCCGCCGCCCACGGCGAGCCCGGCCGCCAGGGCGATTCCGTCGAGGAAGCTGTGGATCCCCATCCCGACGGCTCCGGCGATGCCGATATGCTGATGGTTCGCCAGGTCGTGATCGAGTTCCGTCGCGGTCTCGTGACCGACGTGCAGGGTCGTGAGCTTGTCCACGGCGTAGAACCCGAGAAAACCGATCGCCGTCCAGACCATCGCGGTCGCGAGCGAACCGAGGTATACGACCGATTCAGGGATCAGGTCGAAGAAGGCGGCACCGATCCGGATCCCGGCACCGACCGCGATGATGAGCCCCACATAGCGCACCGCACGCAGGGCCATCCACCCGCCCGCGAAAGCCGACAGAAAGGCTCCGAGAGAGACGAGGAGGGCAGGCCCCATCAGTCTGGCCCGCTGCTCTGGCAGGCCGCGCACACTCCGAACAACTCGAGTCGATGCCGGTCCACCCGGTAGCCGGTCCGCCGGGTGATCTCGGAGACGACCTCCGACAGGCCCGTGTCATCGATCTCGCGCGTCCGGCCGCAGCGAGAACAGACGAGGTGGTGGTGATGGACGGGCCTGCAGGCGACATAGGCGTGTTCACCGGACGGCAGATCGAGCCGTTCGATCGCACCGAGCTCGTCCAGGACCTCCAGGGTCCTGAAGACCGTCGCTCGACCGAGGGTCAACCCTTTGCGCCGGGCTTCGGTGACAAGACCGGCCGCCGTGAAGTGGCCCTCGCGTCCCGCGATCAGATCTGCGAGCGACCGGCGCGGCTCGGTCAGCCGATAGCCGGCTCGGTCCAGGGCCGTCACGTAGGCCATCGGGTCGCTCATTGGCAAACGATAGCATGACTGAGACTGAGTATCAGTACGCGATCCTGAGCGAGTACCCTTGTCGCGCAGGGACCTTCAGCGGGGTGCGCGCGACCGTCCGACCGTCCAGACTGCGACGAAAAGCGACTGATTCGGCGATCCAGTGCGGCACCCGATCGGTCCTCGGATGACGATCGAGGTGAGCTGCAACGGTGATCTTCAGGAAGAAGGATGTCTCGGACGACCAGGGCGTCTCGGACG
>SPCO01000199.1 GCA_004525275.1 Thermomicrobiales bacterium
CGCGCCATCGAATTCGATCCAGCACCGGTATTCCTGTCCCTCGCCAGGGGCCGCCAGCCCCGAAGCGACGATGACTAGTTCGGAGGTCGAAGGCGAGTACGTGAGCTGGCCGGCGAGGGCCGGGTCGCTCACGCCGACCAGGGCCACATGGGCAGCGTCAGGCTCGGCGGCAACCGCGATCCCGGCGGTCGTTACCCGTTCAAGTGCGGCGATCGTCCGCGCCTGCGCGGCAAGTTCTTCATCGACCCGCGTGCCGACGACGAGCGAAGTCGCCACGACCGACAGGACAACCGCTGCAGCGATCGTGAGAAGCGTTCCGACCATCGGCGTGAGCCGCCGCGGCCGTTCACCGGCGGGCACGACGATCTCAGACCGCGCCAGTGGCCGCGCGACACCCTCGGCACGGATCGCGGCGAGCGTCCTGGCCTTGAGGTCAGGGGCCGGCTGCTCGCGTAGGGTGGATCGAACGATGGACGCTGTCAGCTCGAGACGGGCGAGTTCATCCGCACATGCCGGGCAGCCCGCAAGATGGGCCGCCACGGCCTGGGCCTCGGCCGTGTCGCCCGCCATCAATCGCTCGAGCCCTCCTGGCTCGACCGCCGCGAGTTCCAGCTGTTCGCGTGCTGCGTCGTGATCCATCGGTCCCTATCGCTCCTCGCCGGTCTGAACCGGCAGGCTGACGTCCTCGAAGCCCGGCGCATACTCGGGCCCGAGGCCGTCACGGAGGTGACGCAGGGCCCGCCGGGTCCGGGTCTTGACGGTGCCGATCGGCCAGTCGAGCCGATCGGCGATCTCTGATTGGCTGAGATCCGACTGGTAGGCCAGCAGGATCACGGTGCGCTCATCGTCGGACAGATCCATCAGCGCGGCGCGGATGGCCTCCCGAAGACCGACCGTCTCGAAGGCCGCTTCGGGCGCTGCCGGACTCGTCGCGGCGGCCACCACGGAGCCGATCGTCGCGTACCGTTCGAGGGCCTGGTCCAGGTCCTCATCGGGGCGGGCGTTGGACGCCAGATCCACAAGGCGCGGACGCCGCCCGGCCGCGCGGAGACGATCGATCGCCCGGTTTCGAGCGATCGTGTGCAACCACGCGGATAGCGAGCCGGCCCGGGGGTCGAATGACTCGGCCCGGTTCCACAAGGTGAGAAACGTTTCCTGCACGACCTCCTCGCTGATCCCGCGATCAGATGTCAACCGATAGACCGCGGCGAAGATCGCCGATGCGTACCGGTCGTACAGGGTCTCCAGGGCAGCCTCCGAACCGTCGACCATCGCGCGGATGACGATCACATCGTCGGTCGGACCTGTTCGACCATTCGTCATGCACTACGCTCGATTGGACGCAACGGTTTTGCACTCCCGGCAGGCCGATAGCCTACCGCGGACGCCACAGATCGGCCGCCTACCAGGTTCCGGCGACCCGAAGGGCTGGCTGGTCGAATGTCCCGGTTGGTTGGTGCGCCTCGAGGCAGACGACGCCGGAGGCCCCGACGACGGCGTCGTGTCGAGTACCGGCGGGCAATTCGAGGCGATCGCCCTCCGTCAGATCGAACGTGGCGCCGGGGATCCCGAATCGGATCGACCCGCTGACGACGACGATGACCTTGTCGTACCCGTGAGCGTGGATGGGGTAGCGGTGGTCAGGCCCGTTCGACCAGCTCGTGGCGTCCAGACCCTCGGCGCCCAGGAGCGTCGTCACGTTCGACATCGGTCAGGCGACCGCCATGCCAAGGACGGAGCCGATGGCGAACGTGACGAGGGCCGCAGCCAAGCCGATCGCCAGTTGTCGGGCGCCTGAAAACAGCATCCCTCGACCGGTCAACAGGCTGACCGCGGCGCCGACTGCGAACAGCGCCACGAGACTCAGGCCCAGGCTGGCGATCAGCACGGCCGTCCCACCGCCAAACAGGTACGGAACCACCGGGATGCTGGCCCCGACGGCAAAGGCGACGAACGATCCGGCCGCCGCGCCCCACGGCGATCCCAGTTCGTCCGGGTCCAGCCCGAGCTCCTCGCGTACCAAGATGTCGAGTGCGGTCTCCGGGTCCTGGAAGATCCTGTGCGCGATCCTGGCGGCCTCGTCGGGAGCGAAGCCCTTGGCCCGGTAGGCCGCCGCGAGCTCCGCTTCCTCCTCCTCGGGCATCGCCTCCATCTCGGCCCGTTCCAGGGCGATCTGGTGTTCGAACAGCTCGCGCTGGCTCTGCATGGAGATGTACTCGCCGGCGGCCATGCTGAATGCACCAGCCAGCAAGCCCGTGATGCCGGCCAACAGGATGAACCTGGGCTCGCCGGCGGCGGCGCCTGCCACGCCCATGACCAGGGAGAGGTTGCTGACCAGTCCGTCGCTGACCCCAAAGATGACGGCTCGCAATGTCCCGGAACGGGACCCGGCTCGATGCCAGCGCTCGCTGCCTCCGATCTCCGCGGCGCTGCTCGCGCTACGCGCCACCGCCACGCCATCGCGACCGGGCGCATCCACCGGATCGAGCTCCGCACTCGCCTTCAGTCGATCCCAGATGACGGCATGTTCCCGCTCATCGGCGGCGATGGCCGCGATCTCCGGTGACGCACCCTGCGCCTGGTAGATCTCCTCTTCGTCGCCCTCCAGCGCCTTGACCATCTCGGCGACCGCGACGGTACCCAGGACCCGCGCGGCCAGGATGATGAGCCGAACCTGCATCCGCGCCCGGCCGGCCGGCGGAACATTCGCACCGAGGCCGCGCAACTTGCCCGCCCAGATCTCGGCATGGCGTCGCTCGTTGGTCGCGATCCGTCTGAATGCTTCGGCCCGGCGTGGATCGCGCTCGATCCTGGACAGCGCGTCGTAGAGGACGATCGCATCGCGTTCGAGTTTGAGGTTGTCGAGACTCTGCTCGACGTTGATCGGAGGCACGACCGCATCGTAGGCCATCCTCGGCGCGAGGACTCGCCGAGTCCTGACCGCCATGCCCGACCTCGGACGCAGGTGCCTAGCTGGTCTCCGCGTGCTTGGTCAGCTGGGCGACGAACGGTGAGCGAACCAGGGCATCGGGGAAGAGCGTCGCGGCCTCGGTCGTCGGCGAGATCCATTCCACCAAGTGCCGGTTGACGATGATCGTGCCGACGTCACG
>SPCO01000035.1 GCA_004525275.1 Thermomicrobiales bacterium
GGCCCAGGCGTGGCAGCTCGCGCATTCACGGGCAAGCCGAAGAACCAGGGCCGCGACGCGCGCCTGCTGCGCGGGGTCCGGCGCGATGATCTCGAGCAGGGGGTCGCTCGCTGACGCTTCGGCGAGGGTCCGAGTCTTGCCGTCCTACAGTTGCGCCAGATGGTCGCCATCTGGCGAGCTCGCCATGCCCTCCTCGCCGCCGGCGAGAAGAGCCGTTTGCCTCTCGACAATCGCCCGTCGATGCGATTGAGTTTGCGCGACGGTCGCCCAGTGGGCGGCTCGATTCGGCCGGCGACGACCGCATGAGGGGTGCCACGCGGATGTTCCAGCGCATCGTGGCCGCGAGTTCGAGCCCGCTCGAGGTCGCCGCGATCGGGCTCATCGTCGCGGCGAAGTTCGGGCTCCCGTTATTGATCATCCCGTTCCCGTTCGCGGCCGGGTGGGCGAACTTCGTCCTTGACGGTATCGACGGCGATCTCCTGATCCCGCTGGGCCTGCCGGATGCCATCTACCAGCCCGTGGACAAGCTGTCCGACTGGGTCACCTACGTGGCGATCGTCATCGTCGCGTACCGGAACGAGTGGCCGACGAGGCGGCTGATGCTCGGGCTCTTCCTGTTCCGCTCGGTCGGTCAGACGGGCTTCCTGCTCACCGGGAACGAGCTGTTGCTCGCGTTCTTCCCGAACTTCCTCGAGCCGCTCTTCCTCGTGACCGCCTCGATCCTGGCCTGGGAGCGCGTCATCCGCCATCTCCCCGACTGGCAGGCGCGCGGATTCGCCACTCTGGACCGGTACCGGTGGCTCATCGGGACGGTCATCGTCGTCTACAAGCTCCAGGACGAGTACTTCACGCACGTCGCCAACATCGACCGCAGCGAGTTCTTCGAGCGGCTCCTCGGCGGGTAGCCTCGTCGAGGTCGCGACCCTGGGCCCACCGCTGGCGTCATTCGTCGACGGGCGCTGGGTCGGGTCCTTGGTCTTTCAGGCGTTCCTCGGGGCCAGCATCAGGGGCCGCGGCGCCATGGGCATCCTGGCGCAATTCTGCCGCCCGGCCGCGAAGCGCTCTGAAATAGTCGCTGTCGGTGATCTCAGCGACCTTGCGATGCTGACGTGCCTCATCGATCTCAATGGTCAACTCGCGAACCTGGCGACGGAGGGCGTCCTCGCGGGCCCTGACCTCCTCGGCCATCCGGACGAACGTTCGGGCGAGGACGCCAAGTGCGTCCTCGCGAGCGGAGACCTCGTCCAACGCAGCCTTGTCGAAGTCGTCATGCTCGAGTCGCTCGGCGGCATTGGTGACCTTTCGCACCTGCTCGAGATACTCGAGTTCGAGATCCCGCAAACGCTTGGCCGACAGTGCCGCCCCGAGACGCGCGTCGAGGACCGCCGGCTCGAATGGCTTCTGCAGATGGTCCAGGGCGCCCATTTCGATGCACCGTGCGACGCTCGCCGTGTCCTCAACGCCAGAGATGACGATCACCGGCAACTCCCTGAGCCGGTCATCCGCCTTGATCTCGGCAAGCGTTTCGAAGCCGTCCTTGCGCGGCATCTCGATGTCGAGCAGGACGACGTCAAACGCGCCGTTGCGGAGCGCCTCCATGGCCTCGATCCCGTCATTCGCGGTCGTGACCTGGTGGCCACGCACCTGCAAGGCTCGAGCGAGCGCCATCCTGATCACGGCGCTGTCCTCGACGGCGAGGATCCGGCCGACGGATGGCGTCACGCTCCGGACCAGCGTCGCATTCGGGCCCGAGCCAGTGCCTCGACGAGCCGGCCATATGCATCCTCGAGGTCGTCCGCCAGCGTCAGTACCTCGGCAGCGTCAGCCCGCGCCGCCTCCTCGATGGTGCGGCTGAGCCCCTCCACTTCGCGGGCGCCGATGCTGGCGCTGCTGCCCTTCAACGTGTGAGCCGGGCGGACCACCTCAGTCGCTGAGCCATTCCCGAGCGCTGACCTGATCTGGGCAAGCAGGTCGGGCGTTTCGTTGAGATACGTGTCGACCAACTCATCCATGAATTCGGCGTCATCGCCGACCATGGCCATCAATTCATTGAGCGCAGCCTGATCCAGGACCTCAGGCACGGGCCGCTCCACCATGCAGGCTCGGCGCGGCGAGTAGCGCCGCCTCCAGTGCGTCGACATGGATCGGCTTGCTCACGTAATCGTCCATACCGGCTGCCAGGCAAGCCTCGCGGTCACCGGCCATGGCATTCGCCGTCATGGCCACGATCCTTGGGCCGTCATCGCGCCCGGACCCGACCCTGATCCGGCGGGTCGTCTCCAGCCCGTCGAGTTTCGGCATCTGGACATCCATGAGGATGACATCGTACGGCGCTCGCTCGAGTGCCTCGAGCACCTCGAGACCATTCCCCGCGACATCGGCCGTGTAGCCCATCTGGCGTAGCAGTCGGAGCGCCAACTTCTGGTTCACGGCGTTGTCCTCGGCGAGGAGGATCCGGAGTGGGTGTCGCTCGCCCAGTGGGAGGTCGGCGCCTGCGTGATGCACGCGCTCCATCCCGCGCGACCCCTGCCCAGACAGCGCGAGCACGGTCTGGATCGCATCGAGCAGCGGCGACGGTTTGACCGGCTTCGTCACGGACGCCGAAATGGCTGGGTCGTCCCGGAACCGCTGTCCGGCCGATGTCACGATGACGATAGGGAATGCGTCGTCGGCGGCCACGGACTCGCGGACAAGCCCGGCCAGAGTCACTCCATCGAGATCCGGCATGAAGAAGTCGAACAGTCCGAGATCGAAGTGCTCGCCCGCCTGCACCCAGTCGAGCGCCTCGCGAGGCGAACTCGATTCACGAGGAACCATCCCCCATCGGCGAAGCAGAGCGACCATGATGCGTAGATTCGTGGCGCTGTCATCGACGACCAGCACGTGCTTCCCGGTCAGCCCGGTCGAGAGCGTCGGCGTCGTATCCGGCACTGCGGCGGCCGGAGCCGCCGTTACCTCGAACCGGAGCCGAAAGACCGACCCCGCGCCGTCGAGTCCCTCGCTCGCGGCTGTCAACGAACCATCCATCAACTCCGCCAGTCGGCGACTGATCGCGAGGCCCAGCCCGGTCCCACCGTAGCGCCGTGAAATGGAGGCATCTGCCTGGCTGAAGGACCGAAACAATCGATCCATCCGATCAGGTGGGATGCCGATCCCGGTATCGCGGACCTCTATATCGATCGCCCAACGACCGCCTGTCAGCCGACGATCGAGCTGACGACCGGTGACGGTCATCACGACCTCGCCCTGTTCGGTGAACTTGACCGAGTTGGACATCAGGTTCAGGACGATCTGGCGCAGACGGCCAGCGTCGCCGACGATCGCGAACGGCAGATCGGGGTCGATCGCGTAGGCCAATTCGAGTCCCTTGGCAGCGGCGCTCGGCGCGACGACATCGAGTGCGCCCTCAAGACAGGTGCCCAGGGCGAACGGAGCGGTATCGAGCTCGATCCGGCCGGCCTCGATCTTCGAGAAGTCGAGGATGTCGTTGATGATCGTCAGCAGCGCTTCACCGGAGGTCCGGATCGTCTCGGCATAGTCCAACTGTTCCGGATCAAGGGACGTTCCGACAAGCAGGCCGCTCATCCCGATGATCGCGTTCATCGGTGTCCGAATCTCGTGGCTCATCGACGCCAGGAACGTACCTTTGGCTGCGTTGGCCGCATCCGCCGCGCTGCGAGCCGCCTGCAATTCGGTGATGTCGTGATAGATCGCGTAATACCCCGTGTGCGCCTCATCGACGACGAGCGGGACGAGGATGATCTCGACGTCGACGGGCGAGCCGTCCTTGCGCGAACGTTGCCCGATCATCTGGGCACGTCCCGTTTCCGCCGCGAGCAGCGTCGCGGCCCGACCTTCAGCCAGGTCGTCGGGCGTGAACAGCAGCTCGTCGATGTGTCTGCCGACCGCTTCTTCGACCGTGTAGCCGAACAGGCCCGCGGCCGCCGGGTTCCAGCCGGTCACGACCTCCTCGCGGTCCATCGTCACGACAGCCACAGGGCTGATCTCGACGAGCGCCTCGAAGTACTGTTTCTGGCGACGGATCTCCGCCGCGGCCAGCACCTGCTCGGTCATGTCGAGCATGAAGCCCTGTGCATAGAGGGCCGTGCCGTCTTCATCGCGGACGATCCAGACATCGTCACGAACCCAGACGACGCGTCCGTCCGCCGCGATGATCCGGTACTCGTAGGACGCCTTCTGGCCCGACCCGCCGAATGCGTCCCCGAGTTGGCCGGTGATCCGCTCACGATCGTCCGGATGGATCACGGACGCGAAGAAGCCTTCCCGCAGCCATTCGTCACGCGGATAGCCGAACATCGCCTCGATGATCGGGCTCATATAGGTCGAGGTGGCCGTGTCGTCCGGTTTGTCGGTATAGACGGCAAGTGGCAGCTCTTCGACGAGCCGCCGAGACTGCCGCTCGCTCTTCTCGAGGTCGCGGAAGAGCCGGACCGTCTGGATCGCCGCGCCGACGCTCGCGGCCAGCGTGGTAAGGAGGGCCACGTCCCGCTCACCGAAGCGGCCGGCGTGGATCGAGCTCTGGACGCTGATGACACCGATGGCGTCGTCGCTGACCAGGATCGGTACGCCCAGCCAGGACTTGGCCAGTGTCCCGACCCCGCGCGTTCCCAACGCCTCGAACTGATCGTCGCTATTCAACAACATGGGCTGGCGAGAGGTCAGTATCCTCGAGGTCAGACCCTCACCAAGGGCCATCGGGGTCTCTTGAAGTCGTTCCCCGTCTTCGCTGTAGTAAGGGAACTCGATCTGTTCCGTCTCCTGGTCAAGCAGCGCGACATACACGATGTTCGCTGCGAAGATCTCGAGCATCTGCTCACCGATGAGTTCGATCAACAAGCCAAGTTCGAGTTGCGATGTGAGCGCCTTGCTGACCCGACCGATGATCTCCAGATCCGCCGCACGCCGGCGCGCCTCGTCGAACAGCCGGGCGTTCTCCAGGGCAACGGCGGTACTTGCCGCGAGTGTGCCCAGTAGCCGCTTGTCCTCCAGACCGTACGCGTGCGGCTTCACATCTTCGATGGCGATGACGCCGATGACGCGATCGCCGACGACCATCGGGACGCCGAGATATGACTCGGCCGTGATGCCGTCGGTGAGCGCCCCGTTCGCGTCCATGTCGACCGCGGTCCCGAGAACGAGCGGCTCGCGCGTCCGGATGACGATCGACGTCAGCCCCGGTCCGAAGGCGGTCGGCGGGAAGTACGCTGAACGTTGGCCGTTGCTGATGTCATACGGAAAACTGATCGTTCCGCGTGACTCGTCGTACATGGCGATGTACATGTTTGGTGCGCCGAAGACCTCCCGGATCCGGTCACCAACGAGATCGATGATCGCCTGAAACTCGAGCTGAGCGGCCAGCCCAGCGCCGATCTCGCTGACGACCGCCAGCTCCGCGTTTTGGCGATGGATCTCCTCGATCGCACGCTTCCTGGTCAGCGCCCGCGCGACGTGATTGCCGACGAACGCCAGGAGCTCGACATCACGCTCTGAGTAGACCTCTTCAGGCCGGTACGTCTGCACAGCCAGGACACCGAGCGTTCGGCCGTCGGTCTGGAGCGGGACACCAAGCCATTCGTTCCCATCGCTCCCGACAGAGACGGCCTCCCCACTCGCTGCCAGCTCTTTCGACCGCTCGTTCGAGACATGCTGGACCCGTGCAGTCCGCAGCACGAACGCCGTAAGCCCGCCACCATCGCCGATCCCGAAAGGGATCCAACCTTCGGGGTCAGGGATGTCCATGTCGATCGAATCCCGGAAATACGGGAAACAGATCGCTCCTTGCTCCGCGTCGTACAGCGCGATGTAGAAGTTCTCCGCGAACATGAGGTCTGCGACGATCGCGTGGATCGACGCATAGAAGGCCTGGAGATCGCCGGAGGCGGCCGACGTCTCGGCGATCCGGTAGAGCGCGGTATTGATCTTGGCCGCCACGTCGTGCTCGGCCTGCGTGGCTTCGAGCTCAGCGATCCTCGCGCGCGCCGCAGCCAGTTCAGTCGTCACGACGCTATCGTTCATCGCGGGCCCCTTCGATCTGGATGCGGATGGTAGCGGGCCGCCCGTCGCTCGGGACGACGATCGGGTCCGGGGACGGGGCGAGAGCGCGCGTATCGATCTGGCCGCCGTCGGTAACGATCTCAACCTTCGCTGGTAGACCAACGGACCAGCCGTCGGTCGTCACCGCGTGGGCCCAGATCCGGAGTTCGCGCCACGGGCCCGCCGGTAACGTCGCCACCGCTACCTCGCCCGGCGGACCGGGCTGGATCGACTGATCCAACGCGAACTCGTGCCCAGCCCCCGTGACCGAAACCGTCGAGCGCCGGAACCGATGGTCGACGCGTAGCTCGACGACGGCTCGAGTGCGGAAGACGCGGCCTCGTACGGTCCACGCGATCAACCCGATGATGACGATCGCGGCTCCAAGCGCGGCCACTCGCAGGACCGGGCCATCCCAGATGAGCACGTGAATCCCGACGGCCAGCGTGTACAGCGTCAGGAGGATGGCGACCGTCACCGGGTGACCGAGCAGCCCGATGACGCGGCCCGGCACGTATTCACCCTTGCGACGTGCGGCCAGGATGAGGAGCATCGGGAAGATGCCGGTGAGGATGGGGACGGTCAACGTTCCGGCGACCCCGATCGTCGCCGCGAAGTCGTCCAGGCCAGCCAGCACCACGACCTCAAGTGCCAGGCAGACAAGCGCCGCGGGCGCGAAGCCGGCAATGAGACGACCGCGGCGGGTCGCGCCGAGCCTGGCCAGTAGACCGCCGGCACCGTTCGAGCGTCTCGGGAGGAATTCGACCACCTGGTTGTACATCCCAAGCGTGACGTACAGGGATCCGATCCCGATCGCGAGCACGACGTAGATCACGCTCATCACGTTGACCGCCGGGCCCAGCGCCTCGGCGAGCGGCGTCATTGCCGTGCCGTTCGTGCCCAGAAGCGGAACCGGTCCGAGGACTCCCAGGATCGCCACCGATGCGACGCAGTAGAGCAGGATCACCGTCGTCATCGCCAGCAGATTTCCCCACAGGAGCGAGCGACCGCTGGGTTCGATCGTCAGCAGCAGCTTGGCTGCGTTCGCCGCCGATGTATGACCGAAGAATGCCATGAGGATGATGCCAAAGATGAGACCGAAGATCGGACCGTCGATCGGTTGGCCGTTAAGCACGGGAACGTTGGCATACGCGAGGTTCGCCGGGTCGACATTGGCCAGCGCGATGACCGTGATCGCCACGATCAGCAGCAGACTGAGCGTGCCGATGATGGTGGCGGACGCGATCGTGTCATCAAGCGATTCGTTGCGAAGCATGAACACGTTCAGGCCGAACAGGACCGCGATCCAGAAGCCCACGGGAATGCCGGTCGCGCCAGCCAGGACCGACCCGAAGCCGAGGAAGTAGAACAGGAACGCGAGGACGCCGTCGAGCGCAAAGACGACGCCCAGCACGGACGCCGGCGCCCGCCCGATGAGTTCCGTGACGAGGCGGCCAAAGTACGCCGCGCCGTAGCGCATGCTCCCGTTGCGGATGACGGCTTCGGCCATCGCACCCATGGTGATCAGGTTCACCGCCCCCAGGACAAGCAGAAGGATGACGCCCGGGATCGGGCCGAGACCCGCGAGGGCCAGCGGCAGGGAAAGGATGCCCTCGCCAAGCGTCTCGGTCAGGGCCAGAAAGAAAGCGATCCAGAAAGGTGGCAGGCGATCAAAACGAGCCACGATCCTTGAGAGGGTCCAGCGCGCTCGCGTTCGGACTGGCAGTTTCGTGACGAAGATGCTTTCGAGTGGCTGATGGTAGTGCCGCTCGAACGACGCGGCGACCGTCGGGCTGTCCAGGGCCAGGGCCCGTCTGATGCCGGGAACGTCATCGCGGCGGAACCGATACTTGGTACCGAGAAGTCGCCCCACGCCCGCTCGAAGATCATCGGCCGCAGGCACCAGGTTCGCCCAGCCAGACGCGAACCGTTCAAGATCGCCGACCGATGGTGGCTTCGGCAGCTTCGAACCGGTGGCGATGGCCTTCAGAAAGTCCTGTTCGCGCTCGGCCGTCGTTCGCTCGCCGACGTACCCGGCTCGGTTGATCCGCGAGGCAGCGACCTGTCGAGCCGTTTCGCCTTCGATCGCGAAGAGCAGCGTGCTCGCTCGTCGCGCCGGCATACCGCCGAGCAGTTCTTCCCGGGAGAACATCGGCGGCGGCTGATCCGACGCAGCGCTCACCCTAGACGAGGGGGATGACGTGTTCCGCCAGGCGCCGGTAGTCTGCCGTCAGCGGGTGGTCCGGGTAGCGAAGGGCGAAGACCCCCTCGCTGGCGAGGCGCATCAGTTCATCCGAATGCGGCATCACGGCCGCGACCTCGCAGCCGTAGGCCGCGGCGACCCGATCACGGACCGACACGGGATCGAGGTCGGTCGGCGTCTTGTTGACGAGAATGCTGATCCGCGGCACCTCGAGCTCCTTGGCGACTCGCGCCGTGATCCCGGTGCCCTCGAAGTCCTGGCGATCGGGCCGCATCACGATGAGCAGGGCATCCGAGATCACCAGCGACAGCAGCGTTTCTTCATTCAGCCCAGGGTGCGTGTCGATGAACAGTACGTCGAGATCGAGCTGGGTGACGAGATCGCGCAAGCCGCCGGTCAAGCGCTGGGCGTCATACCCCTCTCGAAGAACGCGCGTGATCTCGCCCGGCTCCATGCTCGAAGGGATCAGGAACAACCTCCCGCCGCCGGTCAACCCGACTCGTTCCGAGACATCCATTGCCACATCGCGGATCGCGCGACCGTGCCAGAGGAAGTCATTCAGGGAAGCGTGGACATCGTCGCCCGCGAGGCCGAACAGCACATGGATCCCGGGGGATTGGATGTCGGCATCGATGACGCCAACGCGAAGTCCCCGCCCGGCGACAAGCGCCGACAGGTTCGCCGTCGTATTCGACTTGCCCGTGCCGCCCCGGAACGAATGGACGCTGACGATGGTTGCCACGCGGGCTCCTGCACCGCCGGCGACACGCCGGTCGTGTGGAGCATAGTGTCTTTGGGGCCAGGTCGAGGGCCATCCACGGCGTGATCAGGCGAGGATGAGACCGGGGGCGTGATTCTCGGCTCGATTCTGGCATCCTTCCGATCTTCCGCGAGGCGCAGGGATCGGAACCCTCGCCGCCCGACTCGATCGCTATCGATCTGGAACGGACCTACTGAACGAGTAACCGCGATTGACCGTCTGCGCGATAGAGACGTACAATCTCCGTTCTGCGCGTCGGCATCGCCGCGCGCCTTTTCACGCCCGATGTCGCGCTCGCCGCGCGCGGTCGCCAGACACGAGTCCTGAGGATCCATGTACGCAGTCATCGAGACCGGCGGAAAGCAATATCGCGTCGAGGTCGGAACGGAGCTCGAGGTCGAGCTGCTCGACGTCGAACCGGGCAAGACGATCACCATCGATCGCGTCCTTCTAGTCGCCGACGGGGACGAGTCGTCGATCGGGCGTCCGCTCGTCATCGACGCCTCAGTCAGCGCCGAGGTCGTAGCCCAGACCCGCGGGCCCAAACTCATCTCCTTCAAGTACCGACCGAAGGCCCGAAGCCGAGTCAAGAAGGGGCACCGCCAGGAACTGACCGTCCTGCGCATCGCTGACATCACGCTGGACGGCAAGAGTGCTGCAAAGGTGGCCAAGAAGGCCGAGAGCGACGCCAGGACCGAGCGTCAGCGGGTCGAGGAGGCCGCCACCGCGCAGGCCGCCAAGGACGCCGAGCTCGCCGCCAAGCTGTCCGTTGGGGCTATGGCCGAGACCACGAAGCCAACCAGGGCCAAGGCAACCCAGGAAGTGACCGAGGCGAAGCCCAAGACCGTGACCAAGACTGCGGCCAAGCCCGCCGCGAAGCCCGCCGCCAAGCCCGCCGCGAAGCCTGCGACCGCCGACGCCAAGTCGCCGACCGCGAGCAAGGCCAAGCCGGCAGCCAAGTCGAAGGCAACGGATGGCGCAGTATCTGCGCCCGACACCGAGGCCAAGCCAGCCTCCCCGAAGCGCACCCGCGCACCGAAGAAGGACGAATAGACGAGATGGCACA
>SPCO01000238.1 GCA_004525275.1 Thermomicrobiales bacterium
ACCCCGAACAGTTCCTCGGCATAGAGCGAACCGTCTGGGGCGCGATGCTGGGTGTGGCGCTTGGGCGGAACACTGCCACGAGCGGCGTAGAACATGGCGACGGGCCTCCTCGCGTGAGCAGCCAGTCTAGGTCGTGACCGGCAACTTGCGTCGAGCCGCGACCCTATGTGGCAGTTCTTCCATCCGGGGACCGCTATGGCCTGTGACGGGCACTCCCGCGGCCGATCCATCGGCCCACCGAGCGTGGACTGACGTCCGTTCGCCCGGGTTCCACGTCAACGGGAGCCCGGATCCGGCCGTAACCGGGCACAACGATCCGCGGGCGACAGTTCTGTCAGGAGATGGGCCTGATCGATCAATACCTGCCGACTTGGCTGTCACAACGGGGTTCGTGTCGGACTATCATGACGTCACTGTCTCGGCTGCCGAGGAGTACGCCGAGGAACCTACGACTTGTTGCCGCCCAGTCGTGCAGAGCCGTGGGCAATAGACAAGACGGCCTGGCCGTCGACGATACGTGGGGCCGGACCCCGCGATAGGAGGAGCCTGCATGCGCCCAAGCCTTTCTAGGCGATCGCGACGGTTCTCGTCGCTCCTCATGGCATCGGCCCTAGTGGTCGGCATGGTTCAGACGACCACGGCAGCGGATCGTGGGAGCGGGCTGAAGCTCGCCGCCGACCAGCCGACGAAGATCGGAAAGACCATCAAGGTCGACGTATCCAAGGCTGCCCACACCGAGGATGGCCGGGTTGCGATCATCGTCAAGCTCAAGGACGATTCGGTCGCGTCGTATACGGGCGGTGTCAGTGGCCTCAAGGCCACGAACCCCGCGACCCTTGGTAACGAGACGATCAAGCTCAAGTCCACCGCCACGACCCGCTATCGGTCGTACTTGAACGTCAAGCAGAACGCCTTCATTCGACGCCTCGACGCGAATGTGAAAAACGCGAAGGTGACCGGTCAGACCGACCTCGTGCTCAACGCCGTCTCGGTCGTGGTACCGGTCGGAAGCGTGGCCAGCATCGCTGCCATGCCTGGCGTCGCGGCTGTCTATCCCGACGTAGTCCTGCACCCCCAGACTGACGTGAGCCCGGGCTTCATCGGTGCGGACACCGTGTGGGGTGACCTTGGCGGCCAGGAGAGCGCCGGCGAGGGCGTCATCATCGGCGTGCTCGACACCGGCATCTGGCCGGAACACCCGTCGTTCTCAGATCCCGATCCATCCGCAAAGGCCTACGACGCGCCCCCGGATCCGCCGACGGGCACCCGCGCGTGCGAGTTCGGCAGCGACGTCGAGGGTGACGCCGATTTCGAATGCAACAACAAGTTGATCGGCGCGGAGCGCTTCATGGACACGTACGACTTCTTCGTTGGAATCGAAGAGGGCGAGTTCGACAGCGCCCGTGACGACGATGGACACGGCACCCATACGACCTCGACATCGGGCGGCAATGCCGGCGTCGAAGCCTCGATCTTCGGCGTCGACCGCGGGATCATCTCCGGTGTCGCGCCTCGCGCGTACGTCGAGATGTTCAAGGTCTGCGGCGTCGGCGGGTGCTTCACTTCGGATACGACCGCAGCGGCCCAGGCCGCCATCGAGGATGGCGTGGACGTCATCAACTTCTCGATCAGCGGTGGCGGGAACCCGTACTCGGACGCCACCGAACTCGCATTCCTCGACGCCTACAATGCGGGTGTCTTCGTGGCAGCATCGGCCGGCAACTCCGGTCCTGGTGCCGACACGACCGACCACCGCGGCGGCTGGGTCACGACCGTCGGTGCCAGCACGGCACCGCGCGCGTTCGTCGATACCATCCACCTGACCGCCGATGGCGGCGCAACCCTTGACATTTCCGGCACGTCCCTCACCGATGGCGTCGGGCCGGCCCTCGTCGTCGAAGCCGACTTCGATCCGCTATGCGGACCCGGCGGGGATTACACGGGCAAGATCGTGATCTGCGAACGCGGCACCTATGGCCGCGCCGAAAAGGGCTTCAACGTCTCGACGGCGGGCGCCGTCGGCATGATCCTCTACAACCAGAGCACGGGCGTCACGGACGTCGAGACCGACAACCACT
>SPCO01000231.1 GCA_004525275.1 Thermomicrobiales bacterium
AGCGATCAGCGCCGATGACGTGACGCGACTGGCCGCCCTGCCGTCCCGCGAGGTCCTGCTGGCCAGGCTGGCCGGGGGGATGCAGGCACCGATGGGCACGCTGGCCGGTCTCTTTGCCGCACCACTGCGCAATCTGGGCTACGCCCTGCAGCAGGTCGCCGACCAGAAGGCGGCCGGGCCCGGGGTCTAGCAACGTTCCTTCACCAACAGAAAGCAAACGAGATACACCACAAGGAGAACACCATGGCTGTCCTGACCCAGGACGATCTGCTCGAAGCGATCGACAAGATGACCGTCCTCGAGCTATCAGAGTTCATCAAGCGCTTTGAGGAGCGATATGGCGTCACGGCCGCGGCCCCGGCCGCAGTCGCCGCGCCGGCTGCCGGCGGTGGAGCCGTCGAGGCCGCCGCGGTCCCCGAAGAGCAAACCGAATTCAGCGCGACGCTGACCGAGATCGGACCGAACAAGATCCCGGTCATCAAGGTCGTGCGCGAGCTGACCGGCCTTGGCCTCAAGGAAGCCAAGGACCTCGTCGACGCAACGCCCAAGGCCGTCAAGGAAGGCGTCACCAAGGACGAAGCCGAGAAGATCAAGGCCGCGCTCGAGGAGCAGGGAGCCAAGGTCGAGATCAAGTAAGCGGCCGGCACGAGGGTGGGCCCGGGGAGCGGTTGTCGTCATCCCAAGGCTCGCCCTGCCGGCCAGACCGGCGGGCCGTCGAGTGTGGCGGCTGGTGGCGATCGTGGAATGAGGCGAATCCGCGACCTTCGAACCGATCGATCTGCCCTAGCACTTTTGGAGGCGTTTGACAAGATGCGAAATCGCGGTATCCTACTCCTTCTGTGAGCCCGGCCTCTCTTTCCCCCTTCTACCTCCGTCAAGGAGTGGTGCTTCATGCTGTCTGCTGAGTCATTGACTCGCGCCCGGACCCCATCGGGTCGTATCTCGTACGCCCATATCGATCGCAAGATCGACGGGATCAGCTACGAGAGATTCGAGATCCCCAACCTGATCGAACTCCAGCTCGACTCGTTCGCCTGGTTCGTCGAGAAGGGTCTGCGCGACTTGTTCGATGAGATCAGCCCGATCAAGGACTTCACCGGCAAGGTCATGGAACTCGCGTTCCTGGATTATGAGTTCGGCGATCCGAAGTACTCCGAGGAGGAGTGCCGGACGAAAGACCTGACCTTCAGCAAGCCGCTGTACATCAACGTCGAGCTCCTGATCAAGGAAACCGGCGAGATCCAGCGCCAACGCGTCTACATGGGCGACTACCCATGGATGACCGATCAGGGCACGTTCGTTATCAATGGGGCGGAGCGGGTCGTGGTCAGCCAGCTCGTCCGCTCGCCCGGCGTCTACTACAGCGAGACGGAGGACCCGGCTTCGGGGCGAATGCTGTTCAGCGCCAAGGTCATCCCGAACCGCGGCGCATGGCTGGAGTTCGAGACCAACAACAAGGACCAGCTCTGGGTCAAGGTCGATCGCAAGCGCAAGATCGCGGCGACGACCCTCCTGCGGGCCGTCGGCTACGAAGAAAACGACGCGATCGCCGCATTGTTCAGCCCGGTCGACACTGATCTTGAGCATCCATTCATCGCCGCGACCCTGGACAAGGACCTGACCCACACGCAGGCCGAAGCCCTCATCGAGGTCTACAAGAAGCTTCGACCGGGCGACCCGCCCACCGGCGACAACGCCCGCCAGCTGGTCGAGAGTCTGTTCTTCAACTTCCGGCGCTACGACCTCGGTCGGGTTGGACGCTACAAGTTCAACAAGAAACTGGACCCGGTCGCGGAACGCCTTGGCATCGAGCTGCCTCGTGAGGGTCGGACGATCACCCGCGAGGACATCGCGGCGATCGTCGGACAGCTCATCGAATGCGACCGTGGCCTTCACCTGAAGGACGACATCGACCACCTCGGCAATCGTCGCATCCGGGCCAACGGCGAGCTCATCCAGAATGCGTTCCGGATCGGCCTCCTGCGGATGGAGCGTGTCGTTCGAGAGCGGATGACCATCCAGGAGCTCGACAAGGCGACGCCCAACGCGCTGATCAACATCCGACCCGTTGTGGCCGCGATGAAGGAATTCTTCGGCGGCAGCCAGCTCAGCCAGTTCATGGATCAGACAAACCCACTGGCCGAGCTCACCAGCAAGCGCCGTCTGTCGGCCCTTGGGCCGGGCGGGCTGTCGCGTGAACGGGCCGGGTTCGACGTCCGCGACGTCCATCACAG
>SPCO01000205.1 GCA_004525275.1 Thermomicrobiales bacterium
CCACTGCCGGACGAAGACGGTGAATCCCCGATCGATCCGAGCGAGGACATCATCCCGCCGATGTCGGGGATCCCCGAATCGGAGAACAGACCTCCGCCGCTACCGCTCGAACCCGCGCCCAGGAATGGCGACCCGCTCGACGTCTGATACCAGACCGGGAAGTACGCGTTCGTCTCGGCGGCCCGGCCTGCCTTGACGTCATCGATGCTTCGCGACAACACGTCTTCGATCTCACTCTGGAGCCCGAGCGCCGTTCCCCACACGACGGCCTGGTCAGGCGTGTCGAGCCAGTCGAGCCCGGCCTCGTCCACCACCTGTTGCATGGATCGCGCCTGGGCCATCGTCTTCTGAAGTGTCCGCCGGTAGGCCGCCAGCATCGCCCGGATCATGGCCCCGGGCATCGTCACCGCAGGCATGAACCTGGCGGAGAACGAGATCACGAGCCCACCGGCAATGGCCGCAGCGCCGATGAGGGTCAAGCCGGACATGGGTATGTTGAGCCCGACAAGGACGGCTATCACGCCCAGACCCATCGCCCCAACACCGCGGACGGCCCAGCGCTTGAGCACCGAACTTGGCTTCTCGACGAACCAGCCACGCTGTACCACGTGCTTCTCGAGGGCCGAATCAAACGCGGCGACGTCGGAGCCGAACTTGGGCAGATCATCAGGTTCGATATATGGGTCGCTTCCCGAGCCCAGTTGCTGCAATCGGGTCAGTGCCAGCTCCTCCGCCGGTCCGGTCGGGCGTCGACGGTTCCGGATACGTTGCGCCTCGACGGTCGAGTCTCCTTCGGCGGGCGCGAGATCGATCCCCACCTTTCGGCTCCGGAGCAGGCCGACATGCTCCTCACGGAACGCGATCATCCCCCGCGATGCGAGATCGAGCATGGCCGTCGTCAGCGCTCGCCGCGAGACCGCGCCATCCATGATCAGTGCGCCAGAGGCGGCCGTGAGATCCGGCGGCGGGGCGGGCATCAGGATCGAGGCGTCATCCAGGTAGACCGGATCCTTCCCGAACCGGCGCCACGACGTGAAGAGCCAGCCCACGAGGCTCATGAAGACGATCGGTGCCCCGACGAGCCCAAGGACGGCATTGATCTGACGCGAGCGCTCCAGGGCGTCGGCGTGTTCCGAGGTCGCCGCGGCATCCACTCTGCTGAGCGCCACGGCCAGGGCGCCATCGAAATCTGCCGACCGGAGATGGGGCAGCATATCGTTCTCGAAGATCGCCTGCCGTTCGTTGTTCGAGAGGAATGCCGCCTCGAAGCCGGGCGCCGCGTAGAGCTGGACCTGGCCATGTTGGAGACTCGGATCCAGATCGAACAAGATGACCAGCCCGTCGTTGAACCCGGCTCGCCCGATCCCCCATTGGTCGACAAGCGCGCGGGCCTTGGCTTCGCTTTCTTCCGTGGTCGGGTAGGTGCCGCTGTTCTGGGTGTAAACGACGATCTCTGCGCCGGTGCGTTCCTCGATGGCATCGATGGTCGACTCGGCACTGGCGATGGCGCCCGGTGACAGGACACCCGCGAAGTCGTAAACCGCCTGATCGTTGACGGGCTCGGGGTACGGCGGTCCGGGCGGTGGAGCGGTTGGTGATGCGGCCGACACCTGGCCGGCCATCAACGCGACCAACCACAGCGCGGCGGCAAGGGCGGCGAGCGGTCGACGTCGCTCCATCGCGGTCATCGTGACAGGACCGTCACCGTCCCGCGCGTCGTCCGACGTGGAGGCGGCCGTCCGGCTCGGCCATGATCTGCGGCGGTCGCCGACGGCCGTTATACGTGGAGGCGAACGAGGCGCCATACGCCCCGGTGTCGCTGATCGCCACGAGGTCACCGCGACGAAGCGGCGGGAGATCGTGGGTGCCCAAAGTGTCGGTGGATTCACAGATCGGACCTTCGACCCGGGTGGGCTCCAGGGCCCCGTCGGTTGCGCCACCACCGGGCTTCGCGACCCGCCCCAACGTCGTAAGCGCGCTGATCGGATGGCGCGCGCCGTACAGGGCGGGGCGGATCAGCTCGGTCATGCCAGCGTCGATGACGATCTGGCGGCCGCCGCGATCTCGGACATGAAGGACTCGCGCGACGATCCAGCCGGCACGGGCGACTAGCGAACGGCCCGGCTCGATCGCGAGGCGAGTGGGGCGGCGCGCCTCGGGGATCGTGTCCAGGAGGGCAGGGATCTCGCGCGCGAAGCGCGCCGGGGTCGGAACGGGTTCATCGAGCGGCAGGATCGGAAACCCACCGCCGATGTCGAGCGTGTCGAACGTCTCGAGGCCGCCGCGCAACAACGCGACCACCGCAAGCCCTCGGCGGACCGCATCCCGCCAGGCGTCGACGGCCCGCAGCTGGGATCCGACGTGGAGGTGGACCCCGCGCGGTCGGATCGCACCATCGGCCTGGCTCGTGAGCCATTCGACGAGGCCGGTCGCCTCGGTCTCGGTCATCCCGAACTTCGATGCGCCATCCCCAACGGCGAGGTCCGGGATGGTCTCCGGATCAACGGCCGGGTTGAGCCGGACGAGGACATCGAGAGCCGGTCGACTGCCCCGCCCGAGCCCTGCCCTCCGAGCCATGCGGGTCAGGACCTCCGCCTCGTCAGTCGACTCGAGCGCGACCCAGGCCAGCGGGATCTGGCCGACCGCGGTCGCCCGGATCGCGGCCCGGAGGTCGGCGTCAGTCTTGCCGACACCTTCGAGCGTGATCCGGTCGTTCGGGACGCCGACCCGCGTGGCGATCGCCCACTCCCCGCGCGATACCACATTGGCCCCAAAGCCCCGAGCCGTCACCTCGCCGACGATGGCCGGGACGTCATTGGCCTTGATGGAGTACTGGCGCAACCAGGGGTCCGGGAACGCGCCCCGGATCTCGGAGGCCACCCGGTCCAGGATGGCCAGATCGGTGACGTAGGCGGGCGTGCCGTACTGCGCGGCCGCTTTGCGGAGGACCGC
>SPCO01000128.1 GCA_004525275.1 Thermomicrobiales bacterium
GACGTTGGGACGGATCGTGATGATGCCGCGGCCGGACGTGAACCCCGACGTCGTTTGCAGCTTGCCACCAAAGATGCTCATCTCGACCGCGGGCCCGCCATCGACCCAGGAGACGCCCGTGGCGTTGACCAGCACCCCGAGGCCGGTCAGCGCGGAGACCGCCCCGGCCAGGTCCCGGCCATCTGCGCCGGCACCCACGAAGATCGCGTCCGGCGACTCGGTCGCGAGCAACGCGGCGATGTGTCCGGCGGCCACCGCGGACCAGGCCTGATCTCCAGCGGCGGGTTCGGTGATCGCCCAGACAGCCGGGAGATAGGCCGCCAGTTCCGTTGCGACCGGCCCTGGGTCGGGTGCGATAACCACGCCGATGGCCGCGTGGCCGGCGCTCCCCGCCAGATCGCGGACGAGCGTCGCGACTTCCATGCTGATGTTGGCCAGGCCGCCTTCGGGTCCAAGTTCGCCGACGACCCACAGCGCGCCCATCAGATGATCCTCCGCTCGACCAGGAAGTCGACGATCCGGCCCGCACCCTCAGCGGGCGTGCCGCGCACGATCTCCGTGGCGGCCCGGGCCGGTGGCATCCGGATGTCGAGGACGGTGGTGGTCGCAACGGCCGTACCGACGGATCCGGCATCGAGTCCGATGTCGGCCAACGACCAGGTCACGATCTCCTTGTTTCGCGCGGCCATGATCCCCTTGAGCGATGGATAGCGAGGCTCCCCAAGCGCCTGGGTCCCGGCGATCAGGGCGGGCATCGGTGCCTCGAGCAGGTCGTACCCGGTCGGACTGATGCGTCGGACCTGGACGGTTCGCGCGGCCATGTCAGGTTCGATAGCCGCCGCATAGGACATGAACGGCAACCCGAGGTGAGCGGCGACCGCTGCCGGCACGATGCCGCCGATCCCGTCCGATGCCTCGATCCCGGCGAAGACCATGTCGTATTCAAGTTTCCGAAGCGCGGCCGCCAACACCGTCGCGGTCGACACCGCGCACGAACCGACCAGAGCCGGGTCGGTCACATGGACGCCCCGATGGGCACCCATGGCCAGTCCCTTTCGCAGCGTCTCGGGCGCGCTCGTCGGAGCCATGGACAGGAGCGTGATCTCACCCTCCCCGGCCGTCGCGATCAGCTTGAGCGCCGCCTCCAGCGCGAACTCGTCGTTGCCGTTGACGACGGCCGGTACGGAGGCGCGGTCCAATCGAGCGTCGGCATCCAGGCGCTCACCGGCGGATGCCGGGTCCGGGACGGGTTTCACGAGCACGACGATACGCACGAGGCGGTGGTCCTCCCTGCGGGCGAGTCAGCCGTCCCGTCCGAGCAAGGCCCGTGCGACGACGAGACGCTGGATCTGTTTGGTCCCTTCGTAGAGCTGGGTGATCTTCGCGTCGCGCATCATCCGCTCGACCGGGAATTCGTCGATGTAGCCGTAGCCACCGAGAACCTGTACGGCGTCGGTGGTGACTCGCATCGCTGCGTCCCCGGCCACGAGTTTACACATCGCCGCCCACCGGCTGGAGTCGGGCGAGCCGGCCTCGATCTCCGTGCAGGCCTTGTACAGGAGCTGGCGCGCCCCTTCGGTCGCCGCGTCCATGTCGGCCAGCATCGCTCCGACCATCTGGAAGTCACCGACTCGCTGGCCGAACTGGCGCCGATCCTTCGCGTATTCGGTAGCGGCCTCGAGTGCGCCCTGGGCGATCCCGACTGCCTGGGCTGCGATACCTGGCCGGCTTCGATCAAACGTGGCCATCGCGAGCCTGAAGCCATCGCCCTCCGTGCCGATCAGGTTGTCGGCCGGGACACGCACACCATCGAAAGCGAGCTCGGCGGTGGGGCTGCCCCGGATCCCCATCTTGTGCTCCAACCTCGCGACCTCGAAGCCAGTCGCCGGGAGCTCCACCATGAAGCACGACAAACGGCGGTGGCCGGCATCCGGATCCGGGTCGGTGACGGCAAAGACGGTGATGAGATCCGCCACCGAGCCATGGGTGATGAACCGTTTCGAACCGCTGATGACGTAATCGTCACCTTCGCGGACGGCGCGCGTCCTGATCCCGGAAGCATCCGAGCCCGCCTCGGCCTCGGTCAGGGCGAACGAGATAAGGTGCTCGCCGGACGCCAGCCGCGGGATCCAGCGCGACTGCTGTTCCGGTGTGCCGGCCATCAGCAACGGCAAAGCACCCAGGGCCTGGACCGCCAGGATCAGGCCGGTCGTCGCGCAGGCCCGGCTCAATTCCTCGATGGCCAGACAGACCGTGAGCAGGTCTGCGCCGATGCCACCGTGCTCCTCCGGGAATGGGAGCGCCAGGATGTCCTGGGCCGCGAGCAATTCGCGCAGGTCCTGCGGGAACGCCTCTTCCTTGTCGATCGCCGCGGCGCGCGGCGCAACCCGTTCGTCGGCCAGCGTGCGAACCGCGTCGCGGAGGAGCGTTTGCTCCTCGGTCAGCCGGTACGTGGGCATCGTCAGTTCGGTCACGATCGGCATCGTAACAGCGGCGTTCGGGTCGGCGAAGGCTCGGCGCGGGTCGCCGGCGGGTCAGCGAGGGCTCGGCGGCGGGTAGCCGGATCGATATCAGCGGGAGGCGCCGCGACCTCGAGGATCGTGCGACGGCCCAAGCTGGTCCGAGGGACTCTCGACCGCTTCCCTCGGGATCGGGCTGTACAGCTGGTTCCCCCCGATCGGGGATGCGAAGTCGGCGCGGTTCGCATCGGGAAACGGGTTCGCGGCGCCGGGCCGCCGGCCATGATCAAAGTTCCAGGCGGCCACCAGGATGATGACGACCTCGGCCACGACCAGGATCTGCCAGCCGATGACCGCGAGCCAGGCGAGTACCACCGGCACGATCATGGCTCCCAGGATGAGCGGCGCGGTCACAGGACGGGCAGCTGGCGCTCGGCCGGGACCGCGGCGATCCGGGCCGCCAGGACTTCGCTGATATCCATCGCGTTGACGGTACTCCCGCCGTCCGCGGCCGCCAGGCCGTCGCTCATCATGACCATGCAGAACGGACAGGACGTCGCGACGGTCTCGGCTCCGGTCGCGAGCACCTGCTGGGTCCGCGCCTCGTTGATCCGGGTGCCGCGTGTCTCTTCCATCCACATGTGCCCGCCACCGGCGCCACAGCAGAACGTGTTCTTGCCAGATTTCTCCATCTCGGTGATCGAGACGCCGGCTGCGCCCAACACGTCACGCGGTGCGGCGATGACGTTGTTGTAGCGAGCCAGATAGCAGGAATCATGGACCGTCACGCTCCCCGGCCGGTGATCGCCGGTCGTCGAGCCAGCCTCCTCGGGGAGCGTGGCCAGGCGCCCAGAGGACACGAGTCCGGCCAGGAACGTCGAGTGGTGCACGATCTTGTAGTTCCCGCCCAGCTGACCGTACTCGTTGCCGATCGTATTGAAGCAGTGCGGACAGGCGGTGACGATCGTTCGCTCGCCCATCCCGTAGCGATCGAGCGTCTCGACGTTGCCCATGGCCAGCATCTGGAAGACGTAGTCGTTGCCCATCCGCCGCGCGGGATCGCCGGTGCACGACTCTTCCTGGCCGAGGACCGCGAAACGAACACCAGCCGCGTGCAAACAGGTCGCGACGGCCCGGGCGACCTTCTGGTTCCGTGTGTCGAACGCCGCCGCGCAACCGACCCAATAGAGCACCTCGAGCTCGTCGAGCCGGCCCTCAGCGGCGATGGAGGCCACGGTCGGCACCTCGAACGCAAGGGGCTTGGTCCAGTCAAGTCTCGATGAGGCCGGCTGGCCCCACGGGTTGCCCTGGTTCTCCATCGATCGGAAGGCGCTGCTCATCTCGGCCGGGAAGCGGCTCTCCTCCAGGACAAGGTTGCGGCGCAGACCGACGATCTTGTCGACGTGTTCGATGAGCACCGGGCAGGCTTCGACGCACGCGCCACAGGTCACGCAGTCCCAGACCGCGTCGTACGAGATCGCGCTATCGACGATCGGCTGCCCGAGTGCTGCGGCGGAGACCCTCGTGTCGTCCAACCCGTAGGTGTCGCGGACGATCGGCGAGTTCGGGATGATGTCGGTCGTCCGTTCGGCCGACTCGGACATGACCCGGATGCCCATGATCATCGCCTTTGGGTTGAGCGGCTTGCCCGTGTTGAACGCGGGGCAGGCCTCCTGGCAGCGGCCGCACTCGGTGCACGTGAAACCGTCGAGCAGGTCCTTCCAGCCAAGATCCTGGAGCGTCTTGAGCCCGAACGTCGCGGTCTCGTCCTCCAGATCCATGCTCGGCAGCTCTCCCCGCGGTGCGAGCTTGCGGAACCAGACATTGACGAAGACCGTGTAGACATGGAAGTGCTTGTTCGTCGGGATGTACAGCAGGAATACCGCGAGGACGACGACGTGGCTCCACCACAGGATGACGAAGGCGTCATGGGTGATCGCCTCGCCGAGCGACTGGAGCGGCACGGCCAGGGCGTTGGCGACGATCGCGCCCTCGATGTCCCCATACGTAGCGACCTCGAACGCCTGGGCGAAGAACTCGGTCGAGACGACGAGGGAGATCATGACCAGGACGAGGAGGCCGGGGCGGCCGAGCGTGAGCCGGACCGGCCGATCGATAAGGCGTCGCTTGAACAGGTAGACCAGCGAGAACAGGACCCCGACCGCGATCACGTTCTGAACGGCGACCGCGAGGACCCACAGGACCCCCTCGAGCGGCCACGACAGGACGGCCTGTACGAGGCCACCGGTCACGATGTTGATGTTTCCGATGAGCAGGATCGTCGAGCCAAGGAACATGACGTAGTGGACCGCCCCAGCCCTCGACCAGCGGAACATCTTGGTCTGAAGGACCGTGTAGCGGAACACCCCCCAGGCCCGACGTCCGACCTGCGCATCAGAAGCCTGCGTCCCGGAACGGACCGCGGTGAACACCCGAAGGCGGCGCGCGATGACCACCACGAGCAACGCGAACGCTCCCCAGAAGATGGGGAACACCAGCGGATAGGCGGGAACTTCGGCGAAGGTCTCGAACATCGGCGTCCTAGCCTCCCACGACCCTGGTCTTGTGATCGTACGGTCCGGCGAGGGTCTCGAGTGCATGATCCAGCACGGGGACGAGCGCTTCGAGCGACTCGATGGCGCCGTTCGGGCTGCCCGGCAGGTTGACGATCAAACTTCGACCCCGAACGCCGACGACACCCC
>SPCO01000057.1 GCA_004525275.1 Thermomicrobiales bacterium
CGGCAGCGACGATCCACCCTTCTGGATGAGCGCCCGGTTCCCGTCGGGTACGTCCTCGCCGTCGCGAATGAGGACCGGCACCCATCCACCCTTGATCGCCTCGAGCGCTCCGGTCCAAGTCCCCCCGGATCCCGTTGCGCTACTGACTACGACGGCCACGTCAGCGAGAGCGTAAATGAGCTTGTTCCGACCCATCGCGGCGCCCGCGCTGAATGGGGCCGCCGGCTGATACGGTGAGACGAGGACGACCTGGCCGGACGCGACCGCAACTCTGGTATCGGCGTCGCGAAGGCGACGCTCCACGCCCTCAGGCAACACGCCGATGACGGTTCCCCCAGCAGCGAGTGCGGCCCGCATCGCGCTGACGTCGATGCCCCGCGCGCCACCCGACACGACCGGTGTCCCGCCTCTGGCCGCTGCCGAGGCGAGGCGCTCCGTGAACGCGACTGCGGCGTCATCCGCCTCGCGCGAGCCCACGATCGCTATCCCGCCCCGATCAAGCGCCGACGCGTCACCGCTCCCGAAGAGTACCGGGGGCGCATCGACCCCTAACCGATCGGCCAGCCGCGTCGGGTACGCGTCGTCGGCGATTGTGAGCACCCAGATCCCACGCGATCGTAGTCGGTCGATTTCGAACGCCAGCTGCCCTCCGCGTGCCAACAAGCTGAAGTAGCGGGTCGCCTCCTCCACCCCGACGCCGAGGGATCGATCGATCTCGTCCGCAGACAACCCAACGAGGTCCCGAGGGCCGCGGAACGACTGGCGCCGGAGACCCTCGGCGAGCTTCGCCCACGTCCGCGGACCCAGTGGGCGTGCCGTCCCGGCCGATCGATCCGTCCCGACGCTCGAGCAGAGCAGGATGATCGCGGGCGCGTCGGGAGAGAGCGAGTCGAAGTCGATCATCAAGCGTCGCGCCCGTTGGCCATCGCCAATGCGAATGGATGGACTTGGCCGCTGCCGCGCAAGCGCAGAAGCTCCCCGGCGACCGTCATCGTCCAACCTGAATCCACGATGTCGTCAACGAGCAGGACCGGCCCCTGGGGCACGGCGCCACTCTCGATCGCGAGCTTGGAATGGGCGTTCCGGAGCTGCTGGACGCTATTCTGCATCTCCTTCTGAGGTGGGGCACCGTGGAGAACGGACAGGCACCCGACGTAGGGTAGGCCAAGTTCGGAAGCCAACGACCGGGCGAAAGCATCGACGATCCCGCGCTGCGCCGTCGACGGCAGCCCGGTCACCCACGTCGGCTCTGGCTGGGGCCGCCACCGGTCACGGATAGCTCGCGCAGAGGCTACGACCAGGTCACGCCCGAACCGCCCGTCAACGTACTTGCCGCGCTGGACGTCACGGCCCCATCCAGCATCGCCGTACACGCACAACGCACAGCCAACCTCGTTGGGTGGCGTGATCCGCCCCGACAGGCCCAACACGGCATCAGCCGTCCACTGCTTCCTTGGCTTGATCGTCCTGAGGTCACGACGCAGGAAGGAGATCGCAGCCCGAACTCGCTCCGGGTCGACCTCGCGTGGGAGACCCCGACCGATGTCATTCGAGCATCGACCGCAAGGCGCAGCGGCCGGATCGTCCAGCAGGTCCGTCAGGAATTCCATGTAACACCCATCGTGGCGGGTATAAGCCTGCATCTGCTCGAGCTCGAGCCGGCGTGCCGCCAGGACGCGCTCGATCCGCGCCTCGTCCTGGTGCCACGGGTTCGGTGTGCGGAGGTAGCGGCCGTTATGGCGCGCGACCGCACCATCGAGTTCGAGCAGCTTCAGCGCCTGCGTGATCTGGCCCCTCGGAAGGTTGACAGCGCGCTCGATTGCCTGCCCCGACATGGTGTCCGCGCCTTCAAGCGCCCCCAGGATCTCGTGCATGTGGACGGTGGGCGGGAATGCCGTGCGCATGAAGTACTCGGCAATGTCGTCGTCCTCGCGACCAGACAGCAACACGCCGTGCGCGCTCTCTACCGCCCGGCCGGCTCGGCCCACCTGCTGGTAATACGCGATCGCAGAAGCCGGGCGCTGGTAGTGCACGACGAAGCCGAGGTCGGGCTTGTCGAAGCCCATCCCCAGGGCGACGGTTGCGACGAGCGCCTTGATCTCGTTGGCGATGAGCGCGTCCTCCAGCACCTCGCGCTCTCCGGTCGAAAGGTCGGCGTTGTAGGCGCTGGCGACGATCCCCTGAGCGGTGAGAAAGGTCGCGACGCGCTGGGTGTCGGCCACCGTCAGGCAATAGACGATGCCACTCCCTGGCAGCCGCGGCAGGACCTCGGCGAGCCAAGCGAGTCGCTCAGCCTGATCGGCGAGCACGATGGAATCGAGCATGAGCGAATCTCGCCCGAGCGGACCTCGGAAGACCCGTACGCCCTCGCCGAGCTGCTCGACAACATCAGCGACCACCCGGTCGTTGGCGGTGGCGGTCGTAGCGAGGACCGGCACGCGCTGGTCGAGCAATCCGAGGATCCGACCGATCCGGCGATAGTCCGGCCGGAAATCGTGGCCCCAGTCTGAAATGCAGTGCGCCTCATCGACCACGAACAGACCGATCGAGCCCTGGATACTCGGCAGGACGTCCCTCGTGAAGCGCTGGTTGGCGAGGCGCTCCGGCGAGATGAGAAGGACATCGATCGCGTTCGCGGCTAGCCCTGCCTGAACGTCATCCCACTCGGCCTGATTGCCGGAATTGATCGTCGCGGCGCGGATGCCGAGTCGCGCGGCCATCGCGATCTGGTTGCGCATCAGCGCCAGCAGCGGGCTGATGATCAGCGTAGGCCCGCGACCCTCGTCTCGCCGAACGCGCGTGGCGATCCAGTAGACCAGGCTCTTCCCCCAGCCAGTACGCTGGACAACAAGCGTTCGCTCACCGTCCCGGGCGACCGCCTCGATGGCCTCGCGCTGTCCATCGCGAAAGGTCGCGTCGGCGCCGAGCATGGTCTGCAGGTGGCGCTGCAGGAGATCTTCGGTGCTGATCGCACCAGTCTGACACGCGACGACAACGTCATCCCACGCCGAGAGATGCGGCGGGCCACGATCTGATCGAACAACTCCGGGGAACGGCATGTGCGAGTGCGTCGACGTCGTTGATGCTTGATTTGGGGCTGTCGGAGCAGGTGCGCTGCCGTATGCCTATTGAGGCATCAAGTCGCCGACCCAGTGCCACGATGCGGATCCGTCTTCGGGTAATGTCTTGACAGTGCGACGTTATGGTGTATAGTCTCGCTCATGACACCGAGCAACCCCGAGGACGCCCGATACACGTTGACCGAGCTGGCCGACCTGGCCGGGGTCACGCCACGCACGATCCGTTACTACCTGGCCCAGGGGCTGCTGCCGACCGTCGGCGCCTCGGGGCCGGGGGCCAAGTATGACGACACCCACCTGGCTCGCCTGCGACTGATCAAGCGCCTCCAGCGCGAGCACCAGCCGCTGGCCGATATCCGGCACCGCCTCGAGGCGCTCGATGACGCGGAGATCATGGCCATCGCTGCCGAGCCGGGGCCACCACCCCCGTCCGACTCCGCCCTCGACTACATCCGTCGCCTGACGGCGACGACCCATCCAGATGCCCTGGCACGGTCGGCCCCGGCACGGTCGGCCCGGGCGCCGTTGGCCCGGGCGAGATTGATGCGCTTCGCCCCCTCCGAGCCGGCGGTCCCGGCCCATGACGTCACGGCCGAGCCGATGCCCCGCATCGAGCGCTCCCAGTGGGAGCGCGTCTCGCTCGGACCAGATGTCGAACTGCACATCCGTCGACCGCTCCCGCGATCGACCGCCAAACGGGTCGATCGCCTCGTCGAGATCGCCCGAGACCTGCTCCAGGAGGACCAGCCATGACCCACTTTTCCGCCCGACCCGACCGACGGCTCATCCGAGCCAACTCGCGCAGCCATCGATTCACCCTCGTCGAGGTCACGGCTCCGTCCGCGACCCAGCAGCGTGAACGCACGCCCGTCAACCTCGCCTTCGTCATCGACCGCTCAGGCTCGATGTCCGGCGGCAAGCTCGATCTCGCCAAGCACGCCGTTGAGGAGGCCCTGGGCCGCCTGGATCCGCGTGATCGGTTCAGCATCGTCGTCTACGACGACGTGGTGGACGTGGTCGTCGAGGGCACGACCGCATCGGCTGAGGCGCGACGCAATGCCGTCGAACGGCTGGCCCAGGTGGACGCCCGTGGAAGCACGGACCTCGCCGGCGGCTGGCTGCGCGGCTGCGAGCAGGTCTCCCTGCATCTTTCGGACGCCGGTGTCGACCGCGTCCTGCTGCTGACGGACGGCCTGGCCAACGTCGGTATCACCGACCCCACCGCCCTGGCCGGCCACGCCGCGGAGCTTCGGGCTCGCGGAGTGTCGACCACGACCTTCGGCGTCGGCAACGACTTCGACGAGTCGCTGCTCCAGGCCATGGCCGATGCCGGCGGCGGCCATTTCTACTACATCGCGGACGCGGCCCAGATCCGCGATCACATCGCGAGTGAGGTCGGCGAGACGCTCGAGGTCGTGGCCCGCGATGTCGAGCTCGAGATCCTGGCCGGGGAAGGGGTCGAGATCGAGACGATCAGCCCGCATCCCCTCACCGGGCGCGGGTCGCGCTCGATCATCGCCCTGGGCGATCTTGTCGCCGATCAGCAGATCGACGTCGTGCTGCGGCTGACCTTCCCGTACGGCCAGCTGGGTCGCGAGACCGGGATCATCATCGGGATCGGTGATCGCGATGGGGCCTTCAAAGCTGCGGCGGTCGGCGACGCCCGGATCAGCTGGACGTGGGCCGATGACGCGGCCAACGACCAGCAACGTCGCGACGGGGATGTCGACCGGGCGGTCGCCCGGCAGTTCGCGGCCCGGGCCCGCCAGGAGGCTGTCCGGCGCAATCGCGACGGCGACTACCGCGGGGCACGTTCGGCCCTCGATGGGACCGCCAAGCGGATCCGTGGGTACGCGGCCCGCGATCCGAAGTTGCGCGCGATGGTCGGGGCCCTCGAATCGGAATCCCAGCAGTTCTCGGCACCCATGGCGCCCCGGCTCCTCAAGGAAGCGCATTTTGCCAGCGCCAACCTGGCGCGGTCGCGCGATCCCATGGGTCGTTCCGTGAAGGGTCGCTGACTCGGGGGAGGGCCCAGAGTCGCTGGCGATCGGCGGCTCGGCCGCTCGGCCGCGTCCGGTTTCAGGCTGATGCTTGATCTGGGGCCGTGGTGGGACACCTTCCCTTGGTATGCCAATTGAAGCATCAACGCCGGTCCCGCCTGGCGCCTTCGAATTGACCCGATCCGCGGTCGCGCGTCCCTTGATATGCCTCAATTGGCATACGGGAGAAGGACCACCTGCCGAGGCCTCGGCCGCAAGGACCGCCTGCGGTGGCCTCGGCTGCAAGGACCGCCTGCGGTGGCCTCGGCTGCTCGGCTGCAAGGACCGCCTGCGGTGGCCTCGGCGGCTCGGCCGTCAGAGTGCTCTAACGGCCGCCTCGAGCTGCGTCGTCGCCGTGGCGTGGTCCGTGCCGATGTCGAACCAGATCGGGGCGCCGATGACCAGCTCGACGTCGCCGCGGAGGGCCGACGGGAACCGACGGCGATCGATGATCGACATCCGGTGGATCTTGAGCTTGATCGGGACGATCGGCGTCCCACCCTCGACCGCGATGAGCCCGGCGCCCGCCTTGAACGGCTGGAGCGGGCCCCCGACGGTCAGCTTGCCCTCCGGGTAGATGAGGATGTTGTAGCCCTTGTCCATGCGGGCACCGAGCAGCTCGAGGCTCTTCCGGACGCCGCCCTCGCGCTGGAGCGGGAAGGCGTTGGCGATGACCGATGCGAGCACGCCCTGGAGCAGGTTGTCGTAGATCGTGTCGGCCGCCGCCGCAACCGCCAGCTTCCGGCGGATCCCGAGCGGCAGGCGCGACAGGATGATCCCGTTATCGAGGTGCAGGCAGTGGTTCGGCGTCAGGATGTATGGGCCATCATCCGGGTTGAGGTGCTCGAGCCCGCTCACTCTCACGCGATAGAAGAGGCTGACGAACGGGTAGATCAGCAGGATCTGGAACCCGATGCCGACGGCCCGGACGAGTGGCGACAGCGGCCAGTTCCACGCGCCCACACCCCGCTTCGCGTCACGGGCCGCCTCGACGAGCGCGATCAGCTCGGCGACGGTCGCGTCGGGTGCGAGGGCGTCGTCATCGACGAAGACGCCTGTCTCCTCCTCGATGATCCCGAGGAGTTCGACCCGCTGGAGGGAGTCCAGGTCGAGATCGGTCGACAGGTGCGCCGTGTCTGCGACTGCCGCCGGGTCGACGTTCGCGAGGCCCGCCACGATGACCGTGACCGGATCAACGGACGCGTCCAGCGCCTCGCGCCGGACCTTGGAGGCAGCGGCCGGGATGGGAGCTGAGGCGGGCCGCTCCAGGTCCTCCAGCCTGGCGAGGATGTCCGGCTTGCGCACCTTGAGGGTGGTGGTTCGCGGCAGGTCCTCGTCCGGCCAGACGGTGGAACCGCGGATCTGCTGGTGCGGTGCGAGGCGGAGGTTCGCGGCCGCGATGATCTCGTCCTCGACCTCCGAATCGTCGAGCAGAAGCACCGCATGGACCTTGAGCCCGGGCCCCAACGGCCACCCGACGACGGCGGCGTCCCTGACGCGGACGTCCTCCTTCAGCGCGTTCTCGACATCCTCGGCGTAGACCTTCTGTCCATCGGGCAACGCGAGCATGTCCTTCTTGCGACCGCGGAACGTCAGCATCCCATCCTTGGTGAACGCCCCCAGGTCGCCGGTGTGATACCAGCCGTCGGCATCGATCGCGGCAGCCGTCGCCTCGGGGTTCTTCCAATAGCCGGCGAATCGGCCGGGGCCAGTGGCGAGGATCTCGCCGTCCTCCGCGATGCGGACCTCGACCCCGGGAATGGGCTCGCCGACCGTGCCCAGCACGTTCCGATGTGGACGCGTGAAGCTGATGACGGGGCCCATTTCGGTCGCGCCGTAGCCCTGTAGCATGTCGACGCCCATTTCGGTCCAGCGCGTCGCGACGTCCACATCCAATGCCGATGCACCGACGCCGATCGTGTGGAGCCGCCCGCCGAACTGGCTCAGCACGGACCGGAAGAGCAGCCGCTTGAAGGGCTTTGGAACCCGGCGGGCGATCGCATGGAGCCGCTCGAAGGTCGCCCGGCGATCCGCCTGGTCCACCCGCCGCTCGATGGCGGCATCGAGGAGGCGCAAGCCCTGGGGCACGATCAGCAGGACCGATACCTTGAAGTCGCGGAACGTCCGGATCAGGACGGCTGGCTGACGGCTCACGGGGTACACGACGCTCGCCCCAACGGTCAGCGGGAGGATCAAGCCAAGGACCTGCTCGTACAGGTGCGACAGCGGCAGCACGGACAGCAGGCGGTCTTTCTCCCCGAACGGCATCACCTGGGCCATGGCCGTCGCGTTGGCGATCAGGTTGCCGTGGCTGAGCATCGCGCCTTTCGGTTCGCCGGTCGTCCCGCTCGTGAACACGATCTCGGCGAGCGTGGCGCCGGTGACCGGCGCGGGTTCCACCGGCTTTGCCCGTCGTGCCGAGTCCGGCAGGCTTTCGATCCAGACGATCGGTAGCCCGAGCTCGCGAGCCGAGGTCTCCGTCTGCCTGCTCGCGACGACCAGTGTCGCGCCGGTCTGGCCAGCGATCTTGCGGCCGAAATCAACCGTGTGGCGAACGTCAAGCGGCACCGAGGCCGCACCGAGGTGGGCGATGGCAAAGAAGGCGATCCCCCACTCGGGTCGATTGACCGCCCAAAGGATCACGCGGTCGCCTTCGCCCACGCCCGCCTCCGCGAGCACCCGCGCCGCGCGGGGGACCGTCTCGGCCAGGTCCCGGTACCGCCAGGCCCGCGTGCGGAAGAACGGCCGGATCAGGAGCGCCGGTCGTCGGTCGAACCTCGCACCACCCAGCCGGACAACGTCGACGAGGGTATCCATCGAATCGCCCCTAGCGTGTCGGCGTCAGTCTGCGCCGCGTGCCAGCCCTGTCAATACACCATTCGCATCCTCATCCAGCGCAGCAAA